>NZ_JBJERV010000046.1:2920-38369 GCF_051882455.1 Huintestinicola sp.
TTTTGATTCTGAATCAGACAAATTTCAACTCACACACCCCACACGGGGTGCGACGGGAATTATAATATTTTGATTCTGAATCAGACAAATTTCAACTCACACACCCCACACGGGGTGCGACGTTAAATCAAATAAAGCCTGATAGACAAACTACATTTCAACTCACACACCCCACACGGGGTGCGACGCTATAAAAAATGGCAAAGAGGTAGTCGATAGAAATTTCAACTCACACACCCCACACGGGGTGCGACTTTGCCTTGCTCTTCCTGTCCTGTCTTTCCAAGATTTCAACTCACACACCCCACACGGGGTGCGACGTGGTGGGGCATATAATGGTTCTAATGATTGGGAAATTTCAACTCACACACCCCACACGGGGTGCGACTTCCTCAGGAGTTGTACCGAACCAGGTTGTACCATTTCAACTCACACACCCCACACGGGGTGCGACTGAATGGAGGATGGTGGGAGGGAATCCAGTAGAAATTTCAACTCACACACCCCACACGGGGTGCGACTCCAGTCTGGAGAACCATATTTAACTCCTGGCGATTTCAACTCACACACCCCACACGGGGTGCGACCAGGTAAAAATCACGTAAAAATAGCCAAGACTAATTTCAACTCACACACCCCACACGGGGTGCGACTGTATGTTATATCAGTATTTGACCGGAATCCATAATTTCAACTCACACACCCCACACGGGGTGCGACATATTACAAAATCGCTAAACAAAGAATTTTAAAGATTTCAACTCACACACCCCACACGGGGTGCGACTCAGCAGCGTTATCGGTAACATCAGTGGTATCAAATTTCAACTCACACACCCCACACGGGGTGCGACTGCATTATCTGCATTAACCTAATATTTTTATTTGGATTTCAACTCACACACCCCACACGGGGTGCGACTGGAATACATATTGGCAATTTCAGGGTAATAAAATTTCAACTCACACACCCCACACGGGGTGCGACATGGAACTTTGACTGATAGGGATTATGTAGTTACATTTCAACTCACACACCCCACACGGGGTGCGACCAGGTTGCTATTATTGATACAGCTTCTGAATAATTATTTCAACTCACACACCCCACACGGGGTGCGACTATGAGAAAACCACATATCCTAATTGTACTGGTATTTCAACTCACACACCCCACACGGGGTGCGACCCATTTAAAAATCTAAAAATTCCATAATTTTCATATTTCAACTCACACACCCCACACGGGGTGCGACGCCTTAATCCTTTATCATTTCCCAGAGAATAAATTATTTCAACTCACACACCCCACACGGGGTGCGACTTAATGGTAAAATCATTCTTCCAGACGGGTCAGAATTTCAACTCACACACCCCACACGGGGTGCGACGATAGAAAATATCAGTTAAGGCAAATAAAATCAGATTTCAACTCACACACCCCACACGGGGTGCGACTTCCAGGAATACACCATAATCAACCCCGTAGCTATTTCAACTCACACACCCCACACGGGGTGCGACAAACCTTTTAGCCGTAATAAATGGTGAAAAAATAATTTCAACTCACACACCCCACACGGGGTGCGACTTAATGGTAAAATCATTCTTCCAGACGGGTCAGAATTTCAACTCACACACCCCACACGGGGTGCGACATATTTTTAGCTTTCATTTAATTTGCCTCCTAATATTTCAACTCACACACCCCACACGGGGTGCGACTCTCCGCCTGCTGTTGCAGACTATGACTTAAAACATTTCAACTCACACACCCCACACGGGGTGCGACTTAATATAATTATATCACTTTGAAATATTATTGCATTTCAACTCACACACCCCACACGGGGTGCGACCATAATATTAAAATTGATTAGTGTATAGCCGTATATTTCAACTCACACACCCCACACGGGGTGCGACGACATTGTTCTTTATTTTTGATATACTATAATCATTTCAACTCACACACCCCACACGGGGTGCGACGTAATTTTTGATGTATAATAGAAATGCTTCTCGTGATTTCAACTCACACACCCCACACGGGGTGCGACTAAAAGATTGCACGAATATCAATATTTTTGCGAATTTCAACTCACACACCCCACACGGGGTGCGACTCTGAAAATCGTTATTAACATTTATAGCGATGAAATATTTCAACTCACACACCCCACACGGGGTGCGACCTGTTCTAAGATGTGAATTATATCGTCATCTGTATTTCAACTCACACACCCCACACGGGGTGCGACACCAATCATAAATTCTATCACAGGCGATATTACATTTCAACTCACACACCCCACACGGGGTGCGACTTCCTATAAGTGATAAAGGTCTGAGTACACATAATATTTCAACTCACACACCCCACACGGGGTGCGACCGTATTGTGGGATTGAGATGACTGATGACGAGAATTTCAACTCACACACCCCACACGGGGTGCGACCAAAAGCAGAAAGTTTTAATTGTAGAGGGCGAGAAATTTCAACTCACACACCCCACACGGGGTGCGACTCTTTAACTCCTCGCCTACTTCGATAAACCAATATTTCAACTCACACACCCCACACGGGGTGCGACGCATTTTACTTTTTGCAGATTCTAATTCACTATATTTCAACTCACACACCCCACACGGGGTGCGACTGCAGTGGAACCTGTCATTAAATCAGATTCCTCAGATTTCAACTCACACACCCCACACGGGGTGCGACTTTGTTTCCTTAAGAAATTTCTTAATCTGATCACATTTCAACTCACACACCCCACACGGGGTGCGACAACAATAGCCCTATCATAAGAAATTCACGCCGTCAGAATTTCAACTCACACACCCCACACGGGGTGCGACGGTTCATCTGATGTCGCAGGGTCTGCGACTTCGGATTTCAACTCACACACCCCACACGGGGTGCGACATCAAGGGACGATATCTCAAATATCAAAGGAATTATTTCAACTCACACACCCCACACGGGGTGCGACTTTCAAACGTTCCGAAATACCGGCGGCTTCGGACGATTTCAACTCACACACCCCACACGGGGTGCGACTATAAACGTTGTAAGGAGGCTTGGATATGTCAAATTTCAACTCACACACCCCACACGGGGTGCGACATCTCCTCTGTTTTCCAGCCTGCAAGAGCCATATATTTCAACTCACACACCCCACACGGGGTGCGACCCGCTGTTTTTGAAGAAATCACAGGCATAAATACAATTTCAACTCACACACCCCACACGGGGTGCGACTGCGGTATTGCAGTGTATTGCTCGGTATTGGCGTTATTTCAACTCACACACCCCACACGGGGTGCGACTCCCGTGCAATCACGTCCTTCATTAACGATAGTCAAATTTCAACTCACACACCCCACACGGGGTGCGACTCTATATGTAGTGCAAAAATAGAGCCGACACCCGAAATGGAGCGGACAAAGCGGATAAAATGTATATTTCAGCGTATATCGCCCTAAAATATACACAAAATCACATATATCACCTTGGGATATCCGATATCAACCGAACTTCGCAGACCTACAGAATAATAACGCCCTCAGGGTCATAGGACTCCTTGACCCCGAAATGTTCTATTTTATTCTGCCACTTGTTACCGAGGTAATAGATACGCAGGCTGTCACGGGAATTGTCCATTATTTTCAGCAATCGCTCCTTGACTTTCAGGAATGTGCCGTAATCCACATCTATCTCGAAAACGGAGTTCTGTACACGCTGACCGTAATTCACACATTCCTTTGCGATTTTTCTGAGTCTCGTCCTGCCTGCCTTATCCGCAGTGGAAACGTCATAGCTGACTAAAGCCATCATACCGAAAACACCTCCGTTACTTGAGCAGAAATGACGGATATTCGTCAATTTCGCCGCGGATAAATTTAGCAAGCAGACTGCTCTGAACAAAAGGGAGAAGACCCAGAGGTATTTTCTGTTTAAGATAGGGGTGAACTATCACCGAGCGCTTTTTTTCCTGCCACAAAGTCAGGACCTTCTTTCTGCCTTCCTTGGTGAGCATGACCGCACCGCTGACCTGTACCTCAAAATCCTCCGCCTTTATCTGCCTGAGATTTATGATAGTTATAACAAGTCTCTCGATAATACACCGTGCCTCTTCCACCATATCGCAGGCAAGAGAGCATCTTCCGGGACGCAGCTCATGGTAATATCCCACATAGCTGTCAAGCCCCACGCTTTCAAGAGCAGCGGAAAAATCGCAGGTGTAAATGGTGTACAAATAGGACAGCAGCGCATTTATCCTGTCAAGAGGAGGACGTTTCGTGCGGTAAGCCATTCTGAAATCCTCCCTCTGCTTCACAAGCATACGGTCAAAAACATCAAAATAAGCCTTAGCCGCACTTCCCTCCGCACCAAGTATCTCAAGCTTGTCATTATACCCGAAAACAGCCGCCGCCGACTCACCCAGACGGCTGATACAGCCGCTGACCGACCCGTCATTATCGATCTCGGGATAATCTCTCAGCGACCTTTTCAGAACTGCGCAGGAATTTGCAAGCTTTGCCGCCACGGTATTTCTGATAAGCCCGAGAGTTTTTTCGTTAATGCCGGTTTCCGGCGATGAAAACATCTTTATCTGAGCAGTTCTCAGCAGAACATTTCCCCTGACCGTCCCCTGAAGTCTCCCCAAAAATCTGCCCTGAGGGGATATGAAATTCAGCGCGATCCCGCATTCACAGAGCTTTCCCATCAGAGCAGGAGAACAGCCAAGATACGAAAAACAGAACACCGACTCTAGATTTGCAAATGGCATACGGAAAACCTGCTCATCGGACATTTTAATAACGATATTCTCCCCGTCCAGCGACAGATAAGCGTCCTCCTCGGTAATATAAAGAGTATTCAGCAGTTTTTTTATCTCTATCCCCCCATTACTCCGCCAGCATCTGACGGATATTTTCCTTAACGCTGTAGCTGTCGCATTTTGGCATACAGACGTTTTCAAGGGAACAGCCGCCGCAGTGCTGTCCCTTTTTTCTGAGGGGTATCTCTCCGCTTTCGAGAATATCCCTCATCTGAGAAATAAGCCCCTCAACAAGCTTATAGTATTTTTCATACTCGCTGTCAAAGGGAAGAACAGTACGTTTTCTGACATCCGCATAATAAACCGCCCCTTTGCAGTTACAGCCGAAAACCTTGTCAGCGCAAAGCTTCTGAGCAAATACCTGAACCGAATCGGGAAGAGATATCTCCCCGTCCTTGGGACGGGTGGGCTTGTACTCGACCAACGTGACCGTGTATCTTTTTCCGTCCCTGCCGATATAGTCACCGTTTTTGTCGGGAGAAAACTCAATGCAGTCGGAAACACCGTAGATATCCAGCTCATCATTGTACAAGGTCACAGCCGTCATAGAATACCCGTTTCTGCACATTCCCCCATCGCCGCTGTGAACACGCTCGTGGATAATATTGCCCATTACCACCGAAGCATTTTCCGCCCAGTCCACGTTTATCTCCAGAAGACCGAACCTCCTCGGGCAATACAGAAAATGCTGTATTGCCCTGATATTCACCGAACGGCTGTTACAGCTTTTCAATCAGCTCAACACCTTCGGGCATATTTCTGTCAATGGTGATAACATAATCCGAAAAGCTTCTGGGAACACGCTTTTCATCGGTGGGAGTGAATGTGCAGCTTATCTTATCGCTGAGAATATGCGCAGGGCAGTTTCCGAGAGCGTTTGAATGCTTGAAAACATAAAGCTTTCTCATACACATCTTACCTCTTGCGGCGCTTCTGTCGTGCTCGAACATATTGATTATGGCAGTCCATAAAAGCTCCAGATCCTCCTCGGAAAAGCCTGTGACCTTCTGAGCGAGCATTGCCGAAACATAACCCTCTGCACGGTAAAGTCCGTAAGGAACATAATGCTTTTTGCCCATTTCAGTCCTCTTGCCCTTGTCGTTAAAATCGGCGTCCGTGGTGATCGCCTGTCTTGTAACGGTTATATCCTGCTCAAAAACAGGGTCTAAGCTCTTTGCGAAATTTATCTGCACGGGACCTCTGACAATGCCGCAGGGATCGTCTCCCGTGCTCATTACAGCGCCGAATGTACGGACATCAAAGTAATTTTCGCACATATGCTTTCTTGCCCGCTCCACATCATCGGCATTTTTGCCCTTCTGCTTCTTTTCAAGACCGCACTCCTCATAAGCCGCAGTAAATTTTGAATTAAGTGAGCGGTCAGCCTTGATAAGAATGTTATATCCGGGCTCCCCCTCCTTGAATATCTCCACGAAGTTGCGTATCTTTCTCTTGAGGCAAACATCTGTCACAATGCCGTGAGCAGTTTCCGAGTCGATTCTCGGGAGATTGCCTGCGTCGGGGTCGCCGTTGGGATTGCCGTTTTCCACATCAAAGAGCATAACAAATTCGTATCTGTTTTCAATAGCTGACATAATAAAAACTTCCTTTCAAAATCAAATATTATTCTTTATCCGAGCTATCAGCCGATTTTCTTTTAAGGAAAAACTGCTGATAATAGCCTATCATAAACGCACCCTGCTCCTCAATTGAAAGAGCGGACGGGAAATTTCCCTCCATAAGATTTATTATCTCTCCCAAAAGATAGTTGTAATAATCGCTGTCCAGCTTTTTCAGATGGTTCTGAGCCAGCATGATAAGTCTGGGAAAGACCACCGAAGGCTTTGAGCAGGCAGACGCAAAATAGGAGTCCTTAATGCTTGAATTAAGGTCGCCCTGAGCCTCTCTCTGAATTTTCTCAAGGACAGCGAAAAGCCGTCCGCAGAGATACGCCTTATCCTTTCTGTTTTCATCAAGTGCCACTGTAAATTCCTCCTTATAATTTCTGTTAAGACACGCTTTGATGATTCCCACGCGCCTTGGATTTATTTTCCTGTACTGATCATCCTCGGTATCGCTGTCGGTCTTGACTCTGTTAATTACTGCCGCCAGCAGACTGTCGGGATATCTTCTGCCTAAAAAAATACTGTCCATAAGAGCCGAAATAAGGGGCGGCGGCGCCTGCTCCTTTGAAACGGGAGAGACAAGCTCAGCCGTAAGCTGAGACACCGTAACAGGCTTGTCACCCGAACCCATAGAAATATCCCTCTGATGCCTCAGAACATTTTCAAGTATCCTTCCGAAGGAGTCTCTGTAACAGAATTTCATACAAACTCGTGATGAATTGGGCACAAGTCCCGCAACGTAATAATCCGCCGAACCGTCAGTCACTATCTCGCTCATATCAAGAGCGTCCCCCTTCTGGATATGCCCCATGACCGACTGTATCTGAGGCTCAAGCGCAGCAGCACTTACGCTGTCATCAAAGGCAAAGAACCGCAGGAAAGCGTCCTCCTTCTCGGAATTTTTGTCTGCGGCAAAGAATATGACCGTCATGGAGTCAATGTAAGCCTTGTTTGTATACTTCTGAGTGTTCGGGTCAATGTGTGAGGTCAGATAGTTGAAAGCCTCCGTATATTTAGACATTGACTCCTCGGAAATATTGCTTGTATACGCCTTTGTTTTACCGTAGGACTCCCCTGCCGTACTGTTAACGCACACAAAGGTGCCTGCCTTCTGACCGAGAATACCCTTGACATTATTATGCAGCTGAGCGATCTTTCCTCTTTTGCCCGATACCGCACATATCTCGTCACCCTCTGAGCTTTCCTCCGCAACATTCTCAGAGCGTATTTTTTCAGCAATGCAGTCAGCATCATGCAGAGGTTTTCCGCTAAAGCCCTCCTGTACGAAATAGAACCCGGCGTCTTTAAGATTTTTTCCAAGGCTCAGAATTAACGGATTTTCCTTTTCATCTTCCGGAACAAACCCTGTTAGAAAATTTCTGAACGCATTAACAACAGGCTCGTCCATACCCTCTATAAATTCAAGATTTTTCTCCTTGAACTTGTCATTTGCAAGCTTGTCCGTGACCGAAAGGGTATTGGTGTCGGGGTCGTAGGAAAGTCCGAAAATATACTTTCCTCTGTGGTCTATCCTGTAAGCCTTGATGGACGTGGATTTTTCCCTGAACGGAAACCTGCACATAACAGGCTCATACTCCGTTTTGACCCTACCCTTTTTGTCTGTGACTGTTTTTTCCCTGCGAATGTCCGTAATGCCCGTTATCTTTCCCTCGGGAGAAAGGGATATGGCATACTGTACGGGAACAGCGGAAAATCCCTTTTCATTCACCTTTCCCTCCGCCGCCAGCAGATCGTAATAATCGCACAGCGCCTTTATAAGCATAGCGTATCCCTCCTGTACCTCGCCACATCAATGACCCCGTCTGTCAGATGAGGGTGATAATAAACAGCGTCAGCCGAGTCGGAGAATTTTCCGTTAACTGGAATGCCCCCGTCCTTAAATTTCATACCGTAAAGCATAATGCCCAGGTCTCTGTCCCCCGCCAGCAAGGGCGATATCTCATCAAGCGGCAACTCCTCAGTAAGCCTTATGCTTTTAACTGAAAACTCTCTGCATCCGAAAACAGGCTGCTTGAAGCACTGTCCGTTTCTCAGCCGCCTCAGCAGGATATTGTAATGCTTCTCCTCGCCCTCGTCCTCATTGTCGCTTTTTATCCCCGTCAGCTCAAAGTGAAACTCAATGCCGTACCGAACATTTTTAAGCACCATTCCCGCCCTCTGGCTGATGTTCTCCTTGGTGAATATCTCGGGGCTCTCTCCGCCGTTCATAGCGCTTCTGACCTTGTTAAAGGATATCTTTTCCTTGACCTCATTTCGCCTGATGTTTTCAAACTCGATGGGATTAAAAACCACTATCCTGTCAATGACATAGCGGATCGCAGGCTTCCAGTAAATGCATTTTATCATACCCTCCAGCGCCCCGGGAGTAGGAACATCATAGCTCACTCTTTCTATTTTTTGCTCGGGGCGGGTAAAGCAAGCATAATCCCCTTCGGCAATTATCTTAAATCCATAGCCCAAATTCATCATTCCTTTCAAATTATATTTATCGTATTTCCGTCCGCATCAAGACCCCTGTCTCTGCTGTAAAGCCCCGGGTCTGTGAGCCTGTATACCCCCGTGCCCATATCCCCGATAACACCCCTCTCCAGCATATCCCGAAACTCGCGGAAATGAACTGTCGCCGTATATCTCTGCAGCCTTCTCAGCACGCTCCTGTCTCCATATGAAAGCCTGTCAAGCAGCTCTTCGTTTTCCTCGCAGGGGATAACGATCCCTACCGTGTCACCGTCTATCATATTGTCAAATCTCTCGCTGTAATCCCTGAACGGTATGCCGTCAATGCTCTTTACCTCGTAAGAGATAGTATTCTCGGCAATATCGTCTCTTCTGACAAAATAAAGCCTGTTATAATATTCGGTTATCACCTCAGGCTCGGCAATATTCCTTCCGCTCTCAAGAAGCCCCCTTGATATCTCAGCCCTCACGCCAAGGTCGCCGTTTTTCGGCATACCCTCCTCGCCGATAAAAATATAGGTAAAGCAGTTGTCCTTCCTGCCCTCACGATTGCACCTGCCTGCCGACTGCAAAATGCTGTCAATACCTGCAATTTCACGGTACACCGCCCTGAAATCCAGGTCAACCCCCGCCTCGATAAGCGACGTGGAGATAACTGTAATCTTATTGCCGCAGCGAAGCGCCTCCCGAATTTCGGCAATAAGCCTTGTGCGATCATTCGGGGTAAGATAGGTGGACAAGCAGTAAATTTTCCTGTCCATACCCCTGCACATATCATAAAGCCTGCCTGCCGCTTTTCTGCTGTTAACGATAATAAGTGAGCTGTCATTTTCCTCGGACATCTGAGCAAGCTTAACCCAAGCCGTCTGCCCCAGGAACCTGAAGCCGCAGTTTCTGAACGCCCCGAACTCCGACTTGTCGGAAATAAGCTCGTCATATCCACAGCCCTTAGCATATTTCCCGAAAAGCTCCCCGAAATCGGGCATAGTAGCCGACAGGAAGAAAGCCTCGCTGCCAAGGAACTTCACCGCATACCCCACCGCCCTCAGACAGGGCTGTAAAAATGGTATGGGCATCATATGCACCTCGTCAAAAACAATAACGCTGTCGGCAATGTTGTGAAGCTTTCTCAGCCTGCTGCTTTTTCGGTGATAAAAGCTCTGAAAGAACTGTACATTTGTGGTGACAATAAGGGGAGCGTCCCAGTTTTCGCATACCCTTTTCAGCTTGTCCGAGGTAAGTCCGTTTTCATCGTCCTCATCGGGGCAGTAATTTGAATGGTGCTGAACAACAGGAAGCACATCTCCGAATATCTCATTGAAAATTTCCGCCGTCTGCTCGATAATGCTCGTGTATGGGATAACATAGATTATCCGCTTTCTGCCTTCCGAAACCGCCTTTTCCAGAGCAAGCCTTATGCTGCAAAGGGTCTTTCCGCTGCCTGTGGGCATATTCAGAATATGTATCCCCCTGCTGCCGCAGGAACCCAAAGCCTGTTCCTGAAGTCCTTTTCTCGCCTTCTTCACCACCGTGTCCGCCGAAAACCCGCTAAGCTTTTCACGAACACGTTCAAGCGCCTTATCAAGCTCCCCCGTAACCTCTCTGTCAGTATCGGGGCTGCAGAACCTCTCCGTATCGATAAAATCCGCGTCTGTCAGACAGGAAAACAGATATCTTGTAAAGAAAGCCGACCTCTCGATAATTTCGGAAATATCCCTTCCCGCCCCATCGGTTATAAGCTTCATAAGCCCCGACATATCGGGCATTTCGCGCCTGAACCGTTCCCCACGGGGCAGATGATCCGAAACGTCCTTGTTAAGAGCAGCATGAAGGGTACCGTCATCGGGCGAATCATTTTTTGCTCCTCCGTTTTGCAGTCCCGAGTGATGTCCCGCCGCACAGTACGCAAGCAAGAACGCCATAGGCTCATTCTTATTCCTCATTATCTCCGCCGCACCGCAGCAGGCGTGTTCACAGCGAATTCTCTCCCCCTCGAGCCGCCTCTGAAAACCGGGTCTGCATTTTCCGATATCGTGTATCCGCCCAAGATAATAAGCCGCATTTTTCAGCTCCGGGACCGCAAATCCCGAAGCAAGCCTTGCAACTCCCTCAAGGTGCTCCTCCAAGGTCTGTTTTTCGCCATTGTTGCCGATGTGTGCAAAAATTTCCGTATCGCATCACTTCCTTTTGTCTAATTATAACACATTTCCAAAACAAAGTGATTTTTTATAACAAAATGGACTAAAAAAAGTTCCATATGAATTTTTGTGAGGAATATAAAAAAGCTCCTCCCGAAAAAACGGAAGGAGCCGGTCTGTTGAAAAAGCCGGAATCTTGCATCAAAAAAATCATCTACAAAATTTGGCTTTGATACGTAAGTTACCGAGCCACAAAACAGGGAAATTATTGTTATTTCACCAACGAGATGGCTTCAGCGACACGCTGACTCCTCCCGAAAAAAACGGAAGGAGCCGAATATCATAGACTTATTTTATCTCAATATCAAATAAAAAGCTGTAGCTTTCGCCGGGAGCAATATGCTTTGCATGGGGCATATCCGTAAGCTCCTCTGTGTCGCAGCAGTAAACGGGAGCGCTCGCCCATGGCTCAAGGCACACAAAATGACCTCTGTCGTCATACGGCGACCAAACCGCAATGCAGCCCGAATTATCATAGCTTACCGTTACCGATTTACCGCTCTTTCTGCTCACCAGAGACACCTTAGACGAAGCAGGCTTGTCCTTCAAAAACACATCGTTTTTAAAAAGCTCTCTCGTCACCGCGACCTTATTATCATTGTCAAGCACCGTAACGCCGAACTCGTCCTGAGTAATTGTCTCGTTCTTTTCGTAAACAACATCATAATCCTCAAATGTGCTGTCCTTGTCCGCCTCAAAGGGGCAGAGAAATCCGGGGTGACCGCCCACAAAGAAGGGCATATCGCCTTCACCCGTGTTCTTAGCCTCCATGGTAACAGAAAGCCTGTCACTCGAAAGCACATACGTGACCGCAAACTCAAAATCAAAGGGATATTTCGCCTTAGTCCCCTCATCTGAGCATATTTTCAGTGTCACGCTGTCCCCCCCGACACTTTTCTCGCAAAACTCCGTATCTCTCGCAAATCCGTGATTTGAAAGAGCGTATTCCCTGCCGTTTACGGTGTATTTCTTGCTTTTTGTGTTGCAAACAAAGGGAAAAAGCAGCGGAGCGTGCCGCTTCCATACGTCCTCGGCAGTCCAGATATATTCATTACCCAAAGCGTCCTTCAAGGAGTGAAGCTCGCCGCCGAAGCTGTCGATAACAGCTGTAAGCTTGTCAGATCTGATTGTGTACTGCATAAAAAATACCGCCCTTCATCAGTTGTTTTTCCTGCGAATGTAAATAACCTTCACATTCCCCTTTTCCGAGGGAATGGAGTAGACCTCAAAAATGCCCATGGATTTAATAAAAGGAGTAAGCTTCTGAAATCCGAAGCTGCGGACGTCAAAGCTGGGATACCGCTTTAAAAGGATATTTCCCACCTCGCTGAGAGAAGCCCAGCCGTCCTCGTCTGACACCTCGGAAATAATGGCGCAAATAGCCGAGCGAATGGTCTTCACCTTTAAGACCTCGTGTTCGCCCTCGGATTTTTCCTTCTCCTGCTCAACGTTCTCAGCCGGCTCGGAGCTTTCGCCCTGAGCCAGTATCTCAAGATAAACGAACCTGTTGCAGGCGGAAATAAATGGGGTGGGAGTTTTCTTTTCTCCCATACCGATAACGTACATGCCCGACTCTCTGAGCCTTGCAGCCAGGCGGGTAAAATCGCTGTCGCTTGAAACGATGCAGAAGCCGTCCACATTTCCCGAATAGAGAATATCCATAGCGTCTATTATCATAGCGGAATCGGTAGCATTTTTTCCCGTAGTATAGCTGTACTGCTGAATGGGAGTAATGCTGTGATTTAAAAGCGCCTGCTTCCATGAACCCAGCGCAGGACGGGTCCAGTCGCCGTAAATCCGCTTGTATGTGATGATGCCGTCGTTGGAAAGCTCGTCCAGAATGGGCTTGATATATTTTTCCGAAACATTGTCAGCGTCAATGAGCACCGCAAATCTTTTATCCATAAAATATTGACCAACCTTTCCGAATGAAGTAAAGAAGATCACGCCGCCTTATTCAGACGAATAGCCTTTCTCACCTTGGCAGGCTTGTCATATGTGCCCACACTGAAAATAAGCTTTCCGTCGGAAATATAGATATCGTATATCTGTTCATTGCCCGAAAGCTTGGGAGAATAGACCTTGTATATCTTCTTTTTCACCGTGTCATAACGATAAATGGTATCGGGGCTGTTAAAATAAACGCTTTTTCCGTAAACGGCAGTCTGAGAAAAGGGAACAGTCCAGTCTCTGCCCTTGTCAGCGTGCCATACCCCGTGAATATCATAGATGTGCCTGCTTTCGCCGCTTTCAAAGCTGTATCTGTTCAGCCCTTCTCCGTTGGTATAGTACCAATAACCGTTCAGATAGCTTATCCTTGTGTTGGACTCAGTCCAGAAAGCGTCGGAATAGAAGCTGTCATCAGCCTTTTGAGCCTTGAATGCCTTTGCGTGCTCGATCCCGGGAGCCTTCATACCCTCGTCGCTCTGGAGCAGCATATTGTGGAAAACGGTATTTTTAGTTACCTCCGCCGAATCGTCCCAGGTAACGTCCACATGATACCATTGCCCGTCAACGCATACCATATTCCAGATATGGTCGTCGGTAGTAACGCTGATACAGGGAATGCCCAGCTTATCCATAAAATACTGAAAGCCCAGCGAATAGCCCACGCAGACCGCAGAACGGTCGGCAAAAGCGTCATAGATATTTCTGCCGTATTCGGTATCGGAGCCTTTGTAATAGGTGATATGAGCCGCCAGACGGTCGTGCACGTAAAGGATCTTCTCCTCGTCGCTCCATTTTTTCTTTATCCCGCTCATAACTGACTTTGAAAACTTTTCTATCTTCTTGCTTCTGCCGTCAAGCTGACCGTAGGAGCAGTTGTAAACAGGCTTGAAAGCCAGGATATGGTCCTCGGTCCTGTAGCTGATGGACGCCTGTATAACATTAACATAATAAAGCTCGGGCTCATTCATAATGACCGTAGTGTAAATATCCTCAAACTCCTCATAGCTTACGTTGAAATCGGAAATATCCACTTCCTCCTCAACGAAGCTCTCAAGAGTGCTTTTGAAAAGCTCAGCCAGAGCTATCTCATTCTTGTTATAGCCCTTGACCTCATACAGTTCATCGCTCACACAAGCCGAAGCGCCCCCACAAATGCAGGAAGCGGCAATAAAAGCAATAATAAAAGAAACAGCCGTTTTAAGAAATTTACTCAACAAAACACCGCCTTATAATTTTGTCAATTGCTCATAAGCATAGGCAGGATATCTCTGAAGCTCATCATAAAAATATCCGCTATCTGCTTCATAGTAACATAATCCTCGGAGGAATATTCGTCGTAAACCGCCGCAGTGACCATACCCGCGTTGCCCGCGCTGACAATGCCCTTTAAAACGTCCTCAAAAACCGCACATTCCCAAGGTGGAACGCCTATCATTTCAGCCGCCTTGAGATAGATATCCGGGTGATCCTTGTCCGCCCCGACCTCATCGGTGGTAATGAATGCGTCAAACATACCGTAAACGCAGTTTCTCCGCAGAACAGGCTCGTAAAGCCGCCTGGGAGAAGCCGTAGCAAGAGCTGTCTTTCCACCCCTTGCCTCGATAAGCCTCAATGCCTCCTCAGCGCCGTCCTTGAGGAAAATATTGTATCTGTATTCCTTTTCCGCCATCTCGTTGCATTCCGAGCGAAGCTGTTCAAGAGAATATCTGAGCCCCTTAGAGCAGAAAAACTCCAGCACTTCCTCATAGGTCATAGCCGCAGCCTGATGAAGCTCCCTGTCGGAGAGCCTGATATGATTTTTCTCCATAATTTTCCTGTCAATGCTTTCCCACACGCCGTTTGAATTGACAAGAGTTCCGTCAAGGTCGAAAATAAAACCCTTTATCCCCGAAAAAACACCCACGTTCCGATGCCTCCCAAAATAAAATCAAAAAAGCTCCATAGCCTCCGTAAGCGAGCCCTTCAGCGCATAAAGCATAGGTATGATATCCTCATCGGGAGCTATCATATCGGGTATCATAACAGGCTTCATACCTGCGGCATATGCTGCTCTTATCCCGTTTGGCGAATCCTCGAGAACAAAGCATTCACCGGGACTTACGTCCATCTTTTCGGCGCAGGCAAGAAAAATATCGGGAAAGGGCTTGCTCCTGAGCCCCATATCCCCGCAGACAAAAATGTCAAAATATTTTAAAACGTCAATTTTGCCGAGAAACTCCTTGACCGCCCATTCTCTCGTAGACGAACCGACCGCGGTGATATAGCCCTTTTCCGTGACATATTCAAGCATCTCCCGAATGCCCTCTTTGGGCGGAAATCCCCTGTCACCGATGATCTCGTCGATATACCTGTGCTTTAGGTCCATCAGCCTGTCAAAATCGAAGTCTCCGTAAACCGAGCTGTATATCTCCCGTGTGCGCAGGCTGCTTGTGCCGATAGTCCTGAGGCTGACCTCTTCAATGCCCGAAAGCCCCATTTCCCTGCCCGCTCTTACCACCGCACGGTTGATTATCCGCTCCGAGTCGATCATAAGACCGTCCATATCAAAAATAATGCCCTGCGCACCGTTCATAAAGCGCATTTTCCTTTCATTCTGTACCTCTGAAATAGTAAAAATGCTTAGCCCTGCCTATCCATTCATACAGCAGCTCCGTGCCGTGGATAATGAAATATATACCCACCGCCAGAGGTATAAGATGGGTAAAGATCTTCTCTGCATTGACAACAACGATTATGCCAAGAACAACAAACACCCCCGAAAATATCATTCTCGGGATATACCATTCCTTTTCGTCCTTGTTTCTCTGGCAGGCTGCAAAGGCACGAACGCCCTCGCAGATCAGAGTAATGCCGCCGATAATGAAAACCAGCTTGCCCAGCTTGTTGAGCAGACCCGTGTTAAGCAGAAGGAAGCCCAGAGCGAGCCAGATAACGATGTCAAATCCGATATTTCTCTTTCCGAGCCTCTTTACCTGAGAGATACGCAGGATAAGAGTGATAACACCTGTTATCAGAGCGCACACGCCCAGAAAGCCCGAGATAGCACCGATAGCCTTTTCACGGTTAATAACAGCCATTATACCCACAATGACCATTCCGATGCCGGAAATAAGCCAGAGCAGCAGAAAGACCATCTTTTTTCTGTCCGCTGCGGAAGAGCTGCCAAAGATACCCAAATCAAAGCCTCCTTAAATTATCATTCGGAAATAAAGAGCTGTACCCAGCAGTTTGTAGACGGGTCATAGCCCACGCCTACAGATGTGTAGTTGGAAGAAAGGATATTCTTCTTGTGACCCGAGGAACCCATCCAGCAATCCATGACCTCCTGAGGAGTGCGCTGACCCATGGCAATGTTCTCGCCCGCATAGCCGTAGGGAACGGTTATGGCAGTAAAGCAGTCAGTGCCGTTGGGACGGGTGTGGGAGAAATAAGTGCCTATCTCCTCAGCGCGCACCTGAGCGTTTTTGCAAAGCTCGTCATTTCTCTTGAGAGCAGGCTTGCCCGCAGCAGCTCTTTCCTCGTTGATAAGACGAATGACCTCGTCGATATAATCTGCCGCGTCAACAGAAGAGCTTTCCCCCGAAGAAGCTTCATTATCTCCCCAAATGTCGGAAGGACCCTGAGAAGAATTTTTTCCGCCAAGCTTAAAAGTGACCTTACCGTCCGAAGAAGAGCCGACCTTGATATCAAATTCAAGAGAAACAGAGCTGTCATGAGCGTCATATATCTTAAATGAAGCAGTTCCGTTCTTTCTGCCCTTTATTTTGAGATAATAGCCTTCACCGCTGCTGAGAGCGCTGCCCGAAACAGAGCATATGCCCGAATCTGAGCATTCGATCATCACCTCGTTTATATCTGTGTAAACATAAACGCCGACGCTGCCGCCCTTTTTAACGTTTACAACATTATCCTCCGACGCAGGAACAACAGTGACCTTGCACTTGTACTTTTTGCCGTTATATTTAGCATAAATGTAAGCCGTGCCCTCGCTTACGCCCGTGACCTTGCCCTTTGAATACTTAGCCACCTTTTTGTTGGACATAGACCAGGTTATCTTGCCGCCCGAGGTGCCGTTGAGCTTCAGAGAAGCGGACTGACCCACCTCAAGGGTAACGGAAGTCCTGTTGAGCCCCACAGTCTGAGCAGCGCTTACAGGCATAGCGCACCAAGACACCATACCCAGCATAAGAATAAGCGCCGAAAGGAATACAGCCAAAGATTTTTCCGCAGTAATTTTCATTATCACAACCGACCTTTCAAAAAATCCCCCGGAGAATGTATCAGCCCGGGATAAGACAGACCTCTCCATAATTTTCATAACAAATTTATTATACCAAATTTCCTCAGATAAGTCAATCATCTTTAATGAATTTTAACAACTGTCGGAAATCCTCAAATCCTGTTTGACAAATCCGTAAGGCTGTGCTATAATAAGAAGAAGTATATACACAGGGACGATCATATCCCGACCGAAGGAATGATTTTCTAATGAAAAAGCTTATGCATTTTCTCACAGAGCACGCGCTTTTGCTTGTCATATCAGCCATAGCCGCCGTGTCTCTTATACTGATAATAATCGTGTTCACCCTTGCAAGCTCGGGAAGCAGCGGCAGAAAGCTTTCCATCAAGGACATATCGGGCAGTGCCTTTATCCTAAAAAGCGACGGACAGATACCCGCTGACAAAAACACCGTGCTTGAGAGCGGTGACGTGATAATAACCGCCTCGGACGGCGAAGTAAAGCTTGCCGTGGATAAGGATAAATACATAATCATCGAACCCGACACCACCCTGTACGTAAACTTCACCGACATATCCGAAAAGGGCAGCGTTATCGTGAATATATCCGAAGGCTCGGCAATATGCCGCCTAGACTCGAAGCTGCCGAAAAATGCCGCCTTTGAGGTCCGCACCCCCAACGCCGTCATATCAGCCGCGGGAACTGTTTTCCGAACGGATTTCTCCTATCTTGACACCTACGGCGGACGTGAAGCGGTAAAGCTTACGGAGGTCGAATGTGCCCAGGGCTCGGTAGATATCCAGCTGTATGACGATAATGCCTCCCCCGCAGACCAGCTTATGCTGCTTGCCGAGGGAAAAAGCGCAAGGCTTATGACCTGTGCGGACGCAGCAAGATTTGAGTATCTCAACAGCGCTACCGACCTGTATTCCCTTTCCGAAAGCACCCTCAGAGCATACATCAGAATAGCGGCGGACCGTCCCCTGGCATATTCCCTTACCGACCTTAACAACGCATATCAGAGCGCACTGGGAATATCCGAGACCTTCACTCAGACCCAGCCGCTGCCCTCGGAAACGGCACCCCCTTCACAAACAGCAGAAAGCTCCGAAACAAGCTTTTCAACAGCGGTTATTACATCAGATATTTCCGAAACGACAATTTCGGCAGAGACCTCCGACACAAGCGAAAGCGTTTCTGTCACGGAAACGGAAAGCGTGACCTCCGAGTCCGCACCCATATCCGTAGCGGAGACCACCACAAAGGTCTACAGCGTAACCACAGCGCCGCCCGAAACAACCACAGCGCCGCCTGAGACCGTAACAGCCGCTTCTTCCGAAGCATCCGGGCAGACATCGGCGTCAATACCCCCGATAAAGCCTGCAGCACCCGTTACGACCCCCTCCGAGACCGCACCGCCCGTCACCGAGCCGTCCGTCTCCGAGACCACAGTCCCCGTATCAACGATCCCCTGGTGGGAGATCATAAATTCAGCCGCCCTCACCTCATAAGGAGAAAAGAAAGGAACCAAAACCAATGAAAACATATAAAACAGCCATTATCACAGGCGCCATCGCCCTTGTCGCCGTCATTGCCACCGTTATCATACTGAGTCTCGGCAATGCAGGCAGCGGACTTTACATCGCAGCAGTCTCGGGAGATGTGCTTATAAGCTCCCCCGACGGCGCGTCGGCAGCCGCAGCAGCAGACAGTATGCTTTCAAACGGCGATATCCTCACCGTAAACGAGAGCGGCTCCTGCCGACTTGTCTACCGCTCAAGAGGCAACGCAAACGATGAAAACTACATAGTTCTGGAGCCTTCCACACAGGTCTTTGTAACAGGCGAATTTAACGGCAAATCCGACAGCGAGCTTTTCCTGAACCGCGGCGCCGTGTTCGTAAGCTCCCAGACCGACTGCTCCGCCAACGTCATTGTCCGCACCGAAAGCTCCTCCTATACCACAAAGAAAGCGGTAATGCGCATCTCATATGATATGGGCGAGACTCAGACCGTAACAAATGCCGTATCCTTCGGCGGCAGCTCCGAAATAAACCTTTATGATTCACTTGGCAATCCCGTAGACAGAAACGGCTATAAGCTTCAGTCCGAGGTGCCCGAGATACTCGGCGAGGGCAGAACGTCCATAGTTGTAAGCGGCGAGGTACCCACCTTTGACAGCCTGAACGTTCCCGCTGTCCTTTCGGATTACAGCGCATCGACCCTGAGAGAGCTTTTCACCGCCTCCTCCTTTGGCGCACTTGCCTTCTCCGCCGAGGAGATAAAAACAGCATATGACAATGCTCCCGAGGATATGCCCTCCGCACCCGCAGTAACAGAGACAACACCCGCAGAAACATCTGTAACTACCCCCTCCGAAACAACTCCCTCCGAGACCACCGTTCCCGAAAGCGAGACCGAGGAGACCACCACCACTACCCCCTACACCACAACAGCTGCACCCCAGACCACCACAACACCCTACACCACCACCGCAGCACCCGTTACAACAACAGCGGCACCCGTTACCACCGCCGCACCCCAGCCAACAGAAGCACAACTCATCTCCGTTTATATAATCATCGAGGACGAGATAATCGTCCAGGAGGTAGAATACGGCGGAAACGCTTCCCAGCCCTCCGTTCCCGAGATACCGGGCAAGAAGTTCATCGGCTGGGACGGTGACTTCACAAACATAACCGAGGAGACCACCATTACAGCCATCTTTGAGGACGACCCCTCCTCCACAGGCGCTGCCGAGACTACCGCCCCCGACTTTGAAAATCCCTTCGAGAACTCAACAGCCGCAGACACCACTCTCCAGACCTTCACCGTGACCATCATCGTAAACGGTCAGTCCACCACCCAGAGCGTGCCCTACGGAGGCAATGCGTCTCTCCCCATCGTGTCCGTACCGGGATATACCTTCCTGGGCTGGGAGGGCAACAGCACCTTCATCACCTCCGATACAGTGATAACCGCAATACTTGTTCCCGACCCCACCTATAACAGCGACACCGAGACGACCACAACCGTTACAAGCTATATTTTCTCTGATGTCACACTGTAACATTCCCCAAAGCTGAATAAACCATACTGACCGTTCCCTGTCGGAGCGGTCATTTGGCATTTTATGTAAAAAAGGACGGCTTCCAATGAACGATCTTGTCTACAGCCTTAACGCCACAATGCCCGTGTTCCTGGTTATCCTTATCGGATATATCTTAAATCGCCTGGGAATGTTCACCGAGGGCTTCATCGCATCATCAAACAAATTCATCTTCAACGTCTGCCTGCCCGTAATGGTGTTTGCAGACCTTGCAAAGGAAAATATAATCGCCTCCTTCAACGGCAGCCTTGTAATATACAGCGCAGTCATAACAACAATTGCCTTTGCATTGATATGGCTCTGCGCAAGACTTTTTATCAAGGACAGATCAATTATCGGAGCCTTTGTGCAGGCGTCCTACCGCAGCTCGGTAGCGGTAATGGGCTTTGCCTTCATGCAGAATATCTACGGCAGCTCGGGGCTTATCCCCATGATAATAATCGGCTGCGTGCCCCTTTATAACATCTATGCCGTGACCGTCCTGACCTTTGAAGCCGAGGACGCCCGAAATGACCCCGACAAAAAGAATAAGCTGAAAAAAGCGGCAGTGGGAATAATCAAAAACCCCATCATCATCGGAATAATCGCAGGCTGTATCGGCTCACTGCTCAATGTTTACAGCATTATGCCCCCCATACTGGACAAGACCCTGACAAATCTTTCAGCCATAGCAACACCCCTCTCCCTTATCGTCATAGGCGCCTCCTTCGAGGGAAGGAAGGCAATAGCCAAGATAAAGCCCACCGCAGCCTGCTGCGCCGTAAAGCTTATCATAATGCCCCTTGTTTTCATCACCGCCGCAGTGCTGCTGGGCTTCAGGGACGAAGCACTGCTTGCCCTTGTGATAATGCTCGGCTCCCCCACCACCCCCTCCTGCTATATAATGGCAAAGAATATGAAAAATGACGGCGTGCTGACCTCAAGCGTAATAGCCGCCACTACCCTCCTCTCCTCGGTAACGCTGACCTTCTGGATATTCATCGTGAGAACAATGGGGTATATTTCATAGCCCGGGAAATATTTTCCAAAAAAGCTAAAAATGACAACAAAAGGTTACAGCTTAGCCAAATCACTTGAACCCCTTCCGGAAATCTGTTATAATGATGTTAATGAAAGAACACACCACGACCTTTTCAGAAAGGAGTTACATCATAATGAAAAGAAGCTCAGCAAAGCTGCTCGCCCTTGCCGCCGCAGCAGCAATGACCATAAGCTCCGCCCCCTTTGTCAGCGCAGCCGAATACGGCTGGCAGGAGATAAACGGCAGCAAAAAATATTTTATGGAAAACGACGAATACGCCAAAGGCATAGTTGTGCTTGACGGTGTCGCCCATAAATTTGACTCTGACGGAAATTACATCGGCATATATACAGGACTGGCGAAGCTTGGAAAGAAGACCGTATTTTTTGATAACGGGCTCCTTTACAGAGACGGCTGGCTCAAGATAGGCAGCAATACATATTATTTCTATCCCGACGGCGCCGCCGCAAAGGGAATAACGGAAATAGACGGCAAAACCTATTATTTCACCTCCACAGGCGCTCTGAAAAAGGAAAAAGCCTCCTATGAAGTCACCGCCGACAAGCCTGTGATACTCTCGGGACAGCGTGAGACCATACGCTTCACCGTAACAACGGACGATATAAGCACCGAAGCCTACTTCGGAAACATCGGAGCAGGCAGTCTCCATCAATTTAGAAACGGAAAATGGTACAAGGTCAAGCCCGACAGCGGCTACTGCATAGATGATATCGCTCATATCTTAGGCAACAGTAAGGAATACGGCACAAGCACCGAAAAGGTCACTCTTACCTTCACCCCCGAGGATTACAAGCTGGGACTTAAAACAGGACTTTACCGCGTGGAGATACCCATTTACACAAATGGCAGGACCGTCACAAAATACTGTGAATTTAACATCGTGGAGCCTGCTCAGGTCACCACTCCCCGAAGCGAGTATTACCTTACCGATACAAACGAGATAAGCTTTACCGTCAATGTAAACAGCGCCTCACAGATATATGCCCGTGAAGCAATAGAGCTTTTCTGCAAAAATGAAGAAAGCGGCGAATGGGAAAGAGTCTCCCCCAAGGATAATGTCCCCGCCTCCTCAGCCTCCTACGAAGTGACCGCGGGCACCTCAGTCACCTCAAAGCTTGACCTCAGCCGATACAGCAAAAATAAGCTTAAAACGGGAACATACCGTGCATCGATCGGTACGGGTCTCTCCTGCGAATTTAAGCTCATAGCCCCCTTTGAATGCTCCGCAGTGCAGACAGAAACAAAGAGCGCCCGCAACAGGCAGATAACAATGACCATCGTGAACGATACCGACAGACCTGTTACCCTCAAGGGCTACGGCACCCTTTACCGCCTTGAAAATAACAAATTCAAAAAGGTGGAGCTGAAAAAGGGCAAGAAGCTTGATACAGAGCTTACCGTCCCCGCAATGACCAAATGGGACAAGAGCTTTGTCCTTACCGATTACTACTCTCTCAGCAGCCTGAAAAAAGGTTCCTACTGCATACAGCTGAGAGACAGCAGCGGCTTTGTTAAATACGCATACTTTGACCTCAAGTAATTCTTGAAACATAAGTTCTGTAATTATTATAGCACATCCGTTTTGATTTGTCAAGTGTTTTTGTAAATTTTTTTGACCCCTGAGAATTTTTTCTCAGGGGTCAGTTTTTTTTGCAATATGTTGATACCACATAAATATCCTCATCTTGACATATGCGGTAAAATGCCGTAAAATAAAGAAAAAAAAATAATCGGAGTGATACCAATGACCGAAAAAAACCAGCCGCTCCCCTATCTTGACGAAAAGCTTTCATATAAGGAAAGAACAGCCGACCTGCTTTCAAGGCTGACCCTTGATGAAAAGATACATATGCTTTCCACACATCACCAAAGCGTTGACCGTCTTGGGATAAAGGAATGGTCCATCGGAACGGAATGTGCCAGAGGGTACGTTACCCACGAAAATGACCGTCCCTCCACCGTTTTCCCCCAGCCCATAGGAATGTCGTCAACGTTTGATACCGAGCTTATGGAAAAGATAGGCGATATTGCGGGAAACGAATTTCGCGCCTACTATAACCGTGACGGCAAGGGCGGACTTATGATATGGGGACCCACCGTTGATATGGAGCGGGACCCCAGATGGGGCAGAACGGAGGAAGCCTACGGCGAGGACCCCTTCCTCACAGGCGAAATGACCGCCGCATATACAAGCGGCCTCAGAGGAAATGACCCGAAGGTGATGAAAACTATCCCCACCCTCAAGCACTTCTGCGCCAACAACAACGAGAAACACAGGGGCAGCTGCTCCGCCAACATCGACCCGCGCCTGAAGCACGAGTATTACTATGCCGCATTCAAGCCCGCCGTAACGAAGGGCGGAGCATGGTCAATGATGGCAGCCTACAACGAGCTTTCGGGAGTTCCTGCTGTCTGCAATCCCGAGCTTCAGACCGTAGTAAAGGATAAATGGGGACTGGGCTTTGTGGTCTCCGACGGCGGAGATTTCTCCCAGAATGTGACCTATCACAAATTCTGCACCTCCCACGCAGAGTCTCTGGCGCTTTGTCTCAAAGCAGGCTGCGACGTAATGACAGATGTTGAGGAGCTTGTGACCGAAGCGGCATACACAGCCCTAAAAAAGGGACTTATAACCGAAAAGGACATCGACAAAGCGGTGGGAAACTCCCTCGAAGGAAGATTTCGTCTCGGAGAATTTGACAGCTCCACCCCCTTTGACAGCATTACCGCGGATATCATAAACTGCGAAAGCTCACGGGAAATAAATCTCCGCGCTGCCAAAGAAGGCGTTACCCTGCTAAAAAACAACGGCATACTCCCCCTGTCAAAGGACAAAATAAAAACGCTCCTTGTCTGCGGACCCAATGCCGATGAAAACCTCAGAGACTGGTACACAGGCTTTTCGACCTATGAATATTCCGTCCTTGACGGCTTTGAGCGGTCACTGGGGAAAGAAAAAGTCATCTATGACAACGGCTATGACAGGGTAGCCATAAAGTCAAAAGCAAACGGAAAATATCTCACCATTGACGAAAACGGCTGTGCCGTATGCTCCGCAGATACCATAGGCGAAGGGGAGATATTCGAGTACCGCGACCTTGACTTTGACGTGGTGAATATCTATTCCTGCGCCGAGAAAAAATATCTCACATTTACGGGCGATGTAAAAGCCGGGACCGAAAGAGTTTTTCAGTGGTTCACCACCGAAACTATCCACCGCCGCGACTTTAACGGATATGCCACATTTTTCTCGCGCACCCACGATGAAGTCGCCATAGATGAAACAGGAAAGCTTGTCTGCCGCCCCCACTCTGGAATGACCTATGAAAAGCTTTTTGAAATAGAGATGATCTCAAAGGGAACGGACAGAACAGCAAAGCTTGCGGCGCAGTCCGACGCGGTTATCCTCTGCGTGGGCAATCACCCTATGCAGGTGGCAAGGGAGTGCTACGACCGCCCCGACATCACCCTTCCGAAGCCCCAGCAGGAGCTTGCCGCCGCTTCTTACGGCGCAAATCCGAATACGGTAATGCTCATAGTCTCAAGCTATCCCTATGCCGTTAACCGCGAAAATGAAGTCCTACCTGCCATCGTCTATACCTCCCACGCAGGTCCCGAGCTTGGAAACGCCGTCGCCGCCTGTCTCCTGGGCGAATACAATCCCGCAGGAAGAACCCCAATGACCTGGTACACCTCGGTAAGAGAGCTGCCCGACATAACCGATTATGACATCATAAAAAACGACGTGACCTACCGCTATTACAAGGGAAGACCCCTCTATCCCTTCGGTCACGGGCTTTCCTATTCAAGCTTTGAATACTCGGGATTTACCATGACCTGTTTACCCGACAGCCATATCATCACAGCGGACATCGACATAAAAAACAGCTCCGAAACAGACGGGGACGAGGTAGTCCAGATCTATTTCAGAGCCGAGAGCAATAGGATAAAGCGCCCCATAAAGCAGCTGTGCGGATTTAAGCGCATACATATCCCATCGGGAGAAACGGTTCATCTTAGGCTTGATATCCCCAAATCAGAGCTTCAGTTCTGGGACGTGTCAAGAGAAAAATTCTGCCTTGAAACGGGAGACTACACCTTTATGGCAGGCGCCTCCTCCGAGGATATCAGGGAAACGGTAAAGCTTCATATCGAAGGCGAGACCGTCCCCCCCAGAGATATCCGTCGGCCTGTCAAAGCCATAAACTACGATGACAAGGGCACCGTAAAAATGCTCTGGTCCAAAACGCTTTCGGAGCATTTTATCCAAAGCGACGGCTATACCCCCTATCTCATTTTCCAAAACTGCGATACAGACGGAGTGACACTTCTTGAGCTGAAAGCCTCCGCCTGGGAAAAGCCCGAAACTGTGCGCGTTTATGCCGATAGGGTAAACAGCACCCCCATTGCCGAGATACCCGTCCCGCCCACCGACGGAATAGACGATTTCAGAACTCTGACCGTTCCCATAGCGCCGCTGTCAGATGAGCATACTATCATTTTCGAGCTTGGTGGCAGCTCTGCAATGCTTGGATTTAAAATGATGTAACGTTACACCTTGATCTTAACAGGGTGACGTATAACCGTTTTTAACCTCTCGGGAGCGCATTTTCTCGGGTCGGAAAGATATATCTCGTGATGATATCGCCCCTGGGAAAAATCCTCCTTAAAGCCCATATCCTCTGCAAAGCGCCGAAGCTTTTCAATGCTTGCAGGCTCGTCATCATATGGACCCGTATGCATAAGCTGAACGCAAAGCCCCTCGCTCCACTTCATAAGCTGCACCTTTGATGTGTCAAGGTGCGGCTTTTTCTTCTGCACCGCCGCCCTTGCGTTCTCAAAAACCTCTTCCGTCACAAACTCGGGCTGACGAATCATCGATATCCACTTAAAATCCTCTTTTCTTGAATAATCAATGCCCTCTGTGCCCTCCTGATACCACAGTCCCTCAAGGGGCGGCACAACATACTCAAAATACCCCCGGGGCTGAGTGCCGTTCATCTTTGACATCTTCACCGTAAATGACATAGCGTACAAAAGCTCCAGCGCATCTTTGTAATCATCGCTCGTGTTCGGGTCTCCGCTGCCTTTTACCGCAAAAAATATCATCTCGGGAACATCGACCGCCACGGGCTTTGAGGAGGGCATATACAGCTCCTTGAACTGCTTTTTGTAATCAAGCTTTTCCATTATTTCCATTCCTTTCGGTATGTATTATTTCTGAACTCAAAATATTCCATATACGGCTTGTCCATATGATAGTCCCATAAATATATGAGGTCGGGAGTTATCTCGAGAACTCTTTCCGATGGCAGAGACGAATATCTTTCAACCGCAGACGGAAAATGCTGTTTCATCGCCCTCATAAAGAAGTCGTACTTCACAGGCTCTTCCAATATCCGGCATTTTCCTTCTATGGAAAAATTTTTCACGCAAAGAGCCACATTGGGCTCATCCCTTATCTGACTGCATTTGAGATAGGAAATATCCGTCTGACAGTAAAATTTTCCGTCAATGACCACAACGCTCATAGGACGTGAGGACACCCTCCCTCGGGCGCAGGTGGAGAGTACCATTACCCCGTGACTGCCGATATTTTTCCAAAGCCCGGGAAGCTTTTCCTCAAAGTCCTTATGCTGTATCCGATATTCTTCCCCGAGACTTTGAAGCCGCTCTATCCCCTTTTCGTCCCACCTGCATATGGTCTCTTTCAGCCGCCGGCAGGGAAATTCTCCGCATATGCCGCAAAACTTTACTCCGTGACTCTGACAGCATTTGAAAATGCCGCAGCCCTTTTCCCACATTTTAACGCATTCACCGCCGCTTTTAAGGCAGCCCTGACATTCGCCCGAGCAGAAATGCTCACAGCCTGTGCAGTTTCCTCCGCAGGGGGTAAGCTTATAAAGATCAGTGCTCATACATACGCCTCTTTCCTGTATTTTAGAACCTGTCTTCACAAGAAATGTGTGCGGATTTTCGAGCATAATTTTGTCTAAGACAAGGCAAAAATCCGCAGGCGGGCTTGCCGCCCGGCAAGGATTTTTAACGCAGTCTTAGGCAAAATTTGCCGAAAAGACGTGCGCATACGCTTGTGAAGACAGGTTCTTATAATACAAGTATATCAGGCTTATTCTGACAGCTGTGTGTCATATTTAGCGGAAATATTTTTAAGAAGCCCCGTAAATTCCCGGCGGTACTTTGCGGGAGAAATTATTTCCGCACAGTCCCCGAAGGTAAGGATATATCTGAAAAAAGAGGGCACGTCCGACCAGGTAAATTTAAGATATACATTGCCCTCATCATCGTATCGCGGCAGCTCCGCTCCGAACTCGTCAATTATCCGCCACTTGACGGACTTGTCAAATTTCACCTCCGCCTCTATCTCCCCCTTGGTGTGGCGGAGCTTGTCGCAGGAATATTCGGGGATATCCCTCTTCTCAAAGGGGATATGCAGATCTGCAAGCTCCGTCATTCGCGACAGCTTGAAAAGCCGCATATCCTTACGGCTCAGACAATACCCCCAAACATACCAGCCCGACCATTGATAAATAAGCCGATATGGTTCAATTGTCCGCTCCTCGGTGCGCTCGGGGGAATAATATGTAAAGGAGATAAGCCGACGGTTTTCGATCGTCCCCTTTATAAGCTCCAGCTTCGGAGCAACATATGTCTTGTCCCACATTGACAGGTCGATGATAATGCTGCCCGAACCGTCTGCCCCGTCCGCATAAAGCTTGTCCATAAGCTGACGGTATTTTTTCGTTTCACACACACTGTCAAGGCTTTTAAGCCCTGTGATTATGGCGCACATATCCTCTGTTGACAAAAGCGTCCTGTCTATCTTAAACCCGTCCATTATGTAAACGCCGCCGTTTACGCCTCTTTCTGCAGCAACGGGAATGCCCGCCTTGGAAAGAGCCTCAATGTCTCTGTAAACGGTACGGGACGATACCTCAAATTTCTCCGCAAGCTCAGCGGCGGTGATCTTATCCCTCCGCAGCAAAACGGACAATATGCCTATAAGTCTGTCGATCTTCATATTACGTTTATTCCTTTCATATGTCTTTCAGACGAGTATAACATATTTTCATAGATTTTTCAAGCAGAAGAAAAGCGGAGACCCGAAAAGATCTCCGCAGCAAAAAGGATATGGCTATGTCAGCATCAAAGATATGGCTTCAAGCTTTCAATATTTTTCTGTTCCCTGCGCAGATATTCCTTTGCGGACTGTATGACCTCGGGAGAGCTGCATGAGGTGTGATTAAGCTTTTCTGTAAGCTCGATTATCCCTGCGTTAGTCCCTTTTATAGCCATTTTCGCCGCATTGCTCCCGCTGCTGTCACGCCTGAGCTGCATATTGACCGAAGCCGTCGTCATCGCACGTGACATAAAGGTCGGTTCGGTGGGTGTGATGCCCCGTTCCTTCATCTGACGTGCAGTTATCTCCTTCTGCGCCTTGTAGCCGTTGTACTGCCTGATAAGAAGATTTTTCACATTGCTGTCGCTTACCATGGGTATCATACTTTTGAGCGCCGTAACGCCCATTGACGCATTTTGGTAAACGCTGTTCTGAAGCTGCCTGTAGTCCATTGCAATACCTCTTGAAAAAATTTTGCCGGGCATTCCCCGACATAATTATTATGTGAACAGCGGGGGTATTTTATTAAAGTAAAAAAGCTTGCAAAGCAGTGGAAAATGCTGTATAATAAAATTACCGAAAAAATAAAGGGGAATATAATTTCAAAGGAGCTTTTCAGAAATATGGTTTCGGACACTCGTGAAAAATTCGGCATAAGAGCCGCAAAGGGAATGGTATGGTGGCTTGCGGGAGAGCTTATCTGTATAATCTTCAACCTTTGTATGCTTGTATTTATGATAAAATTTATGGCGTTCAAGGTGTTTACAGCCATCGCGTCCTCCCTTATCGCCAACGGACTTCTGATAAATTATGCATATAACTGCGCCGTCAGGGACAGAAACCTTATCAAATATCACGGCGTGCCCCATGACCCGCTTATGTCGCTTAAAATAGCCATTGCCGCGCCTCTGCCCCAGTATGTGATGTGGTTTGTGCTGCTGCTGTCAAAGCTCGGGGTCATCGGAGATGTGTTCAATTACTTTATCTGGTGCAATATCCAGTCCCTCGCCTGGGTAGACCTATTCACCTCGGGCAGGACTATCGAATTTCTCAGCTGGGGAGGGCTTTTCGGACTGCTTGCCCTTATGCTCGCTGCCCCCGTATGCATTATCCTCGCTTACGAATGTACCATACGTGAGTTTGATGTGAAGGCGTGGCTCTTTTACGGCAAAAAGTGACCTGATACTGTTTTTTCGGGGAGCAGCTCAAAAAGCGCCTTAAAATCCCTGAGCCTGTATTTGCTTATGGAAATGCATTTTCCGATGGGTGAAATGGTCAGGGTGGTGGAAGTCATTTTCGATATGTAATTCATATTCACAATGTAATTCTGATGGGGAACGGCAAAGGGCAGCATACAGAATTTCTGCATTATCTCTCTCCATACGGAGCATTTCACCCTTCGGCAGCTGCCGTCGGAAAAGGTAACGTACACCTTTTTCATAACACATTCAAGATAGATTATCTCCGAATATCTCAGATTTATCCGTTCGGGGCGGCGCTCGTTCCCGTAGACCGTGAGCTGTATCATCTCGGCAGACCTTTCATCTATTCGGGGAAGAATGGCTGCAAGAGTGCCGGGAAGCTTTGAGGGCAGGCTCAGCTTTGATATAGTTCCGCAGGAGTCGCATTCAAAGGACAGAAAAAGATCGTCCTCCCCTTCGGACATGATCATAAGCTTGCAGGAAGGATAAAATTCATGAAGCCTGTCCGCACATTCCTTAGTCCTGCACATATCAAAATGAGCGTCGATAATCAGCAGATGAGGGACAATAATGCGCTCGTCAAGGCATTTCAAAAGCTCTTCTGCGTTTCTGAACCTGTGGAAGGCGTATTTTTTCGGCAGAAGAGCAGTCTGACTGAAAACCGTATCCTGAATGATGTCGAGAAAAACAGCCTCGTTGTCGCAGCCGAAAATGTTTATCATATACAATTTTCCTTTCTTAAATAATTTTAGTCGTATTATGTAAATATTATAAATATTTTGCAGGACAAAATCAAGATGTTTTCATTTTCTTTAACGGCGGCTTAACGTCGAATTATTATCAAAGTATGAACAAACATCAATAAAACGCCCAATCAGACCGTTTTTTCGGACGATTGGGCGTTTAGTATTGTAAAAATCAAAAACAATATGCTACAATAATGAAAAAGAAGATGAAACCGCTTTCAAAAAAAGGAAAGGACCGATCTTATGTATTACATTATCAGGATAAGCATTCACGGTGAAGAAAGATACATTTTCAACGAAAAGCTTTTTGTGTCAAATCAGGGCTTTGCGCGGAAATTTTACTCCCTTGCCTATGCAAGAAGATACATAAAGACCCACCCCTCCTGCAAGGAATACGGCTGCGAGATAATCCCCGCATATACGGGTTAACTGACCTTCTCGCCGTTTCTTGCAAAGTCTCCCCGAAGGGCTGTTGTATAGTAGAATATCACATTGTAAACCACAGCCGCGATGGGAAGAATTATTGCCGCAGAAGCAGGGAGAGCAATGGTTATCTCTGTATCAAGCACACCCGAAACCATCAGGCTCACAAGTAAAATTATCCAGGCAGGAATTATCATTGCAAGTGCAATGAATTGGTTTTTCGGCTTGTAGTAATAAACATTGGGTACACCAATGGCAATGAGCGCAAAGCATAAGGAGAAAACCGAAATCATTCCCCTGCACTCTCCGCCGTAATTAAGTATCACCGCCGCCACAGCTTCGGCGGCTATTATTATAACCAAGGGAAACCATACCCTGATATGGGGCATTATGAGCTGTTTTCTTGTGGTGGGAAAAAGGCACGCCATATCATAGCATCCCCCCGAACCGCCGAGCATATTGCGGGTGTTTGCCGCCCATTTCATTGTCTTTGGTATTGCAGGCGTTGAGCCTGTTACGGGAAATACAGCCCCTGTCCACATCAGCACCAAAAAAAGGGATATCAATCCGCAAAATGACAGCAGAGCGACGATATTATCCCTACTCCCGAATATCATATATACGGGAAATAAAACGGCAACAACAGGAGAAACGTACATCTGAAAAAGTGTATATCCCGTTGCAAGAGACTTCAGAGCCTTATGCATTTTCATCATTCCTTTCGATAAATTCGCCCGATATGGAGCGGCTTGGGCAGTCTGACAGCATTCCCTTGTGTATCCCGTTCAATATTATCATTGAAACGATACCGAGGATAATGCAGAGTATGCCGCATATCATCGAGGGAACGGGGTTTAATTCACCCAAGTCTGCAATAAGAGCATTCAGCTTATCATCAAAAAATATTTCAAGGCAGAAAATAAAAGTGGCAGAAAAATATATTTTCCCTCTTTCGCCTGCGATCTTATCAACGTCACCGCTTCTGAGCGAATTTTCCATAATTAGAACAAGCACCGACGGGATAAGATACAGCAGAAAAGCCGAAGCCGAAAAAACAGCCGCCGCAGGCTTTATTATCAGCACCGCTCCGAAAAGCACTGCCGAAAAAAATATCATTCCGCTCAATGCACCGTCAATGCCGATATAAGACCTGACCACCGTTTCCCGTCCTGCGGGGAGCTGATAAAGAGCAGTCCTGCCCCGCATATCCGAAAGGGTCAGTCCATTTTTCGGCTTTTCCGTCCCCTCAAATACGGGATGACTTTCGCTTAATGCCATATGCGCCAACGTGTACATCAGAAACTGCATTTCACACATAAAAACATATGAGAATGAAGCTCCGTCAAAAAATACTGCCACAGGCGGAAAAAACGAAAACAGGACGATCATTGCGATCGACATCACATAAAGCACATTTACCGAGCTGTTTGTAAATGCCCTTGCGGCTTTTCTGTACTGTGAAACTGTCATGATCCCATCTCTCCTATCTTCTCGCCGTTTCGGGCTGTATTTTCTGCGTCTCTGAGACATTTGAAATAGCAGATAAGGCTTACCGAAATAGTAACAGCGGCGTTAATAAGCATAATTACGCCTGCGCCCATAGGCTTATCGTCGGGGATATCACGGTTTATCTGTGCCAGAGCGGCAAAGGAAAAGCACAATATCATCGTACCCGTGCTACGCCTTGCGCCGCTGCTCCCGAGCCCCTTTCCCACCCCAATGGCAATGTAGTTTATGCAGTATGCGGACACAATAAAAATATCCGAAAGTATCAGCGGAGTGGAATGGATAGGCTCCCTGCAATTAAAAAGCATTATTCCCTGAATAACAAGCCCTGCCGTAAGTATGAGCGAAACCGCAAGCCGCTTGTTCTGATATGCCTTTACCGCTGTTTTTCTTGTTCCCGGGAAAACAGCCGCCCCCAAAATTATTTTCCGGTTATTTGCCAAAGATGGGTCGGGACCATCGCTGCTCTTTTTCCGGGAAACGGGATATGCAGGGTCAAGCTCAATATGATAATAGTCCCACATATAGAAAGTCACTGCAAAAAGCGCCCGGAACACCGTAAGGATATTATAATTTACAAATGCAAAGAGAGCGGGAACGATAAGGCACAGCCCCATTGCAGCGATAAGCGCATTATCCCAGAAGCGAAAGCCGTTTAATGTCTCTACGGACTTACGGAATTGCTTTGCTGTCATAAGTAAGACCCCTTTCAGCCGTTTCGCCTGTTTTCCCTGTTCTGCAGAATGGTGTGTACAAGGATATCCTCAAAATTGGGAGTGCGGACGGTCACATTCTTAAACATCTGAACATTCTTTCTGAGAGCAAGAGCTTCAAAGCCGATATCCGTGGTCTTGGGACCGATAAGGACCGCAGGGAGCATTTCACGCTTGTCTCCCGAAACTACCGCATATTTCTCCTGCGCCTCGTCTGCGGAAATGACCTCGTGAATGTGCCCGTCTATCATAAGGGCAATGTAGTCCGCAACCTTGTCAAGGTCTCCCGTAATGTGGGTGGAAAAGAGAACGGAGCGCTCCCCGTCGGAAACAAATTCACGGAGTATATCAAGCATCTCAATTCTCGCCGCAGGGTCAAGACCCGCCGTAGGCTCGTCAAGGATAAGCAGCTCGGGACTATGGGCAAGTGCAAGAGCAAGCATGACCTTTGTTTTCATACCCTTTGAAAGCTCGCCGCATTTTTTCTTCACGTCTATCTGCCACATATCCATATACTTCTTAAAGATCCCGTCGTCCCACTTGTCAAAGGCATAGGAAAATGCCTTTGCGGTCTTTGCCACCGTGGTGTTTATGTAAAGGTAATCCTCGTCCGCAACGAAGCCCAGCTTGTTTTTGAACTCGGGCTCGTTTTTAACGTTGTCAAGCCCGTCAAAGGCGGTCACGCTGCCGCCTGTCCTGCCGTAGATGTTCATAATAAGCCTGATAAGGGTGGTCTTGCCTGCGCCGTTTTCACCGATAAGTCCCATTATCACGCCCTTTGGCAGGGATAAATTTATATCGTGCATTGAAAAACTGCTGTCAGCGAATTTCTTGCAAAGTCCCTTTATCTCCATAATATTTTCCATATGATTACTTCCTCTCGGTTATGTTATTTATTGCGCCGATAAGCTCCTCGTAAGTTATGCCCTCGGAGAGCATTTTGCTTGCATACTGTGAAAATTCCCCCAGCAGCCTTTGCTTATACTGCTCCATGACCGCGCTTTTGTCGGGGGCTCTCACAAAGGTGCCCTTGCCTGCGGAGGTGTAGATCAGCCCTTCGTGCTCAAGGTCGGAATATGCGCGCTTTACCGTTATGGCGCTGACATTCTGCTGCGCCGCAAGCTGCCTTACGCTGGGCAGCAGCTCGTTATTTTTAAGCTCGCCGCTCATGACCGCCTGTCTTATCTGCTCCTTTATCTGCTCGTACATGGGCTTGTCGGCGGTTGGATTTAGAACGATGTTGATGTTATCATCTCCTTACTGTGATATACTGTGTATATCAGTATATACACAGTATATCACAGTGTTTTGTCAATGTCAATACCTTTTTGAAAAAATATGAAAAAAATATTGAGCCGCCGTACACATACCGTACAGCGGCTCAATGGATCTACATTACAGATATATCTCCTCCGCTCCCACATTCCGTCTGAACATCTCATCGTGCTCGGCAAAAATAAGAGTGGGGCGGCAGCTCTTTATAAGCTCCTCTATCTGAGTCCTTGAAATAACGTCAATAAAATTAAGCGGCTCGTCCCATACGTACAAGTGCGCCCTTGAAGCAAGGCTTGCCGCAAGCAGCGCCTTCTTCCGCTGTCCTGCGCTCATGTCCTCAAGGCGCTTGGAAAACTGCTGCCTGCCGAGATCAAGCTTTCTGAGAATTGTGAGAAACAGGGTGAAGTCCACCGACATACTGTCCGCATATTCCGTGAGTGTGCCTTTCAGATCATCGGCGTTCTGGGGAGCGTAGGAAATTATTACCCCCGAGGGCAGAATAAGCTTTCCCGAAGGGGTCATGCCCTCCCTTTCCCCGCAGATGTATCTGAGAAAAGTGGATTTTCCGCAGCCGTTCTTTCCGCAGAGAGTGACAGTCTCCCCCTGTCTCAGAGTAAAGGACACATTTTCAAAAAGCTTTCTCTCACCATAGGCAAGCCCGAAGCTCTCGGCGCTGAGAATAACGTCACCGTGATATTTCAGGGGCGAAACACTTATGGCGTCTGCCTTTTCTATCTCCTTCAAAAGCTTTGACTTCTCCTCTGCGGCTTTAAGGCTCCTGTCCTCAAAGGTCTTCGCTCTTGCCATTGCCTTTTTGGATTTTGCCCCCTCGTATGCGCGGCGTGAAAGGGACTTTTCCGTTTTCACAGGGTCAAAGCCTATCTTTTTCCGCTCAGAGCGGTCTGCCCATTCGGCGGTGCGCCTTGCCGCATCGGTAAGCCTGCCTATCTCCTT
>NZ_JBJERV010000047.1:0-9598 GCF_051882455.1 Huintestinicola sp.
CCGCAAATATTATGATAAGCATGGAAAACAAGGGCGTTGTTTTCTATGAGCCTGCCGTGGTGGCTTTTAACAAGAAAACCAGCGAGATAATCGCTGTGGGAATGGAAGCCTATAAAATGATAGGAAAGGCACCCGACTATATCGCAGTCATACGTCCCCTGTGCGACGGAGTCATCTCCGATTACGATATGACGGAAAGCCTTGTGAGGGAGTGCATACGCAGGGTAACTGGCAGGCAGATGCTTATGCCCAGGATAGTTATGTGCGTACCCTCGCTCATAACCGATGTTGAAAGCAGGGCAGTCATAGAAGCAGCCCGTCAGGCAGGCGCCCAGAAGGTATTTCTTATCGAGGAGCCTGTGGCGGCGCTGATGGGGGCAGGAATAGACATCTCCAAGGCAAGGGGAAGAATGGTGGTGGATATCGGCGGCGGAACAACGGATATCGCCGTAATGTCAATGAACGGCATCGTTGCGAAAAATTCCGTAAAGCTTGCAGGCAATAAGATCGACGCCGCAATTATCAGATACGTCCAGAACAAATACCGCATACTGATAGGCGAGCGCACCGCGGAAAACGCCAAAATAACCCTTGCGCAGGTCTACGCACCCGACGGCAGCAGGGAAATGGCGGTCAAGGGAAGAAATCTTGTAACGGGACTTCCCGCCCAGGTGAAGCTTACCGATTACGATATCTACAAAGCCATAATCGATATAGCAAACGAGATGATCGACGCTGTAAAGGGGGTACTTGAGGTCACGCCTCCCGAGCTTGCGGGAGATATCCATTCAAACGGCATAATCCTGACAGGCGGCGGCGCGCTTATCGGCGGACTTGACAAGCTCATCGAGCAGGAGACCAAGATACATACCTACTGCGCCGACGATCCCCTCCGCTGTGTGGCAAGAGGTACCAGCCTTGCATTCAAACATCTTGACACGCTTCTCGACGGATTTGAACGCATATCTCTTTACGGCTACAGCGAGATATGATAATATCCGGGAAAGGAATAAAAATATGAATACAGCAATGCTTTTAAAGCCCAAGTCAATGGTTGCGTATATATACGGAGACCTGTCCGCAGGAGAGGGACTTCGTGAGTTCATAGAGCACGGCTTTACCGCCGTTCCCGTAATAGACAGGGAAGGAATGTACTTAGGAGTAGTCAGCGAGCGTGATTTTCTCTACCGAATACTTGAGACAAGAAGCGTTGAGGCAATAAACGCCGATGATCTCACCGTTGCAGACCTGGCAGACTGCTCCAGATTTGAATCCGTCCCCATTGATGCAGACATATCTGTGCTTTTCAACCGTATAATCGAGCAGAACTTTGTCCCCGTAGTGGACAGCAGGGGAATGTTCTCGGGCATAGTTACCCGAAAGGATGTGCTCATGCGTATGGAATATAAGCTCAAGCAGGCGGATAACAGCCGAAAGGAACTGATGATTTGAATTATATCTTTCTTGATATGGAGTGGAACCAGCCCCACGGAAAATCCAATACAGTGACCGTGCCTGTCCCTCTCCACGGAGAGATAATACGGATCGGCGCCGTAAAAATTAACGAAGATATGCAGGAGACCGACCGTATCCACGTTTGCGTAATACCCAAGTACTATAAGAAAATGAATTCGACGGTAAAAAGGGTGACAGGGCTTTCGGGCGAGTCCATAACCTTCGGTCAGAAGTTCCCCGAGGCATATAAACGCTTTTCGGACTGGTGCGGAGAGGACTGTGTTATCCTCACCTGGGGCAGCGAGGACGAAAAAATGCTGGATACTAATCTTCTGGTACATAAAATGGATAAGTCACACCCGAAATTTTACGACCTCCAGCAGATATTCGCCCGCCGAATAATGGAGGATAGCAGGCAGTATTCTCTGATGGCAGCCCTTGAGCACTATGGGATACCCTGCGAGCTGAAAGCCCACGATGCCCTGAATGACGCCGTATACTGCGCGAGGATAGGACTGAGAATGGATTTCTCACGCTACCTTGAGGGATATGAGGATATGCTGAGAGAGGCAGCGGAGGAGAAGCAGGAGAAGTATTTCCGTACCTTTATGAACGTGAAAAGCGTTGAAGAGGCAATGTCAGGCAAACGGATAACCTTCTGCCGCTGTCCGAAATGCCGCAGGATAATGAAGCGCCGCAAATGGGTGTTTTACAGCGAAACATCGGTCATAAACTGCTGTGAATGTAAGGAACACGGGGAATATTATGTCCGAATAAAGATGAAAAAATGTCCCGACGGGACCTATGCGGTGACCAAGAAATACACCAGACTCACCTCCGAATACAGGGATTTTTATCTCCGCTCGGCAGATCTTGAAAAGAAGGATAAGATCGAAGTGACTCTTTAAGATTTTACAATGTATTCAAAACAAGCGAAAGAGATGTTAACTTTTTGTTAAAAAGTACAATGTTTTAACATTCCTCTTGAAAAAACTAAATTCATATGATATACTTATAAATATATGAATGTACGGTGCGTCCGTTATTATCTGTAAGTTCTATCTTTTGCGGGGGAGCCGCAGAAACGGGGAAATTTATGATAAAAAACGCTTTTAAGGCAAGCTTTATAAAACGTATCATCGCTCTTATTTTTATTTTCAATGTTATTTTTGTTGCCCTGTTTGTGGGAATGACCTTTATCATCACAAAAAGCAACATCAGCGGCGATGTTAATTCCGTAATGGTCAATTCATCCGAATCTGCCTCTGATGCAGTTATGGAGTATATAAGCGGTATGTCCGACAGACTGCGTATACTTGCAATAAGCAGTGATACTGCGAAGCTCCTGGCAAACCCCGATACTGCGGACAGTACCCCTGTATTTGAGGATATGGATAAGCTTAAGTCCTCATACGGCGGACCTGCGGCAATATGGTGCGTATCCGAAAAAAACGGCGGCTATTTCGCTGACGGCGGCGTGTCCGGGACCATTTTCACCGAAGATTACGAATGGTTTGCCGATGCGGAAAGATCTTCCCTGGACAGCCCCATGGTCTATGTTATCAACGACGCCTACAAGCGCTTTGTGGAATGTGATTCCCAGGTGATCCTTGTAATGCCCGTAAGGCTTAACGGAGAATTTGTGGGCTGCGCAGGAATAGAATTCCCGGCAAAAATGCTTTCCGAAAATATTTCCCGCAGAATATATACCGAGGGCGTATACTCTGCCGTCCTCGACCAGTCGAACAATGTTCTCTGCGGACCGGAAGACGATGAGCGTATAAAAGAGCTTACGGGAAATGCGGCGGACGGTCTCAGCTCGCTTGCAGCCGATATTTCCGCCACAGGGACCATCGTTGAGTTCAAGTCGGGAAAAACCACAAGCTATGCTATGTGCCAGGTCTCCTGCGGCGGACTCAGGGTGCTTACCGTTTTTGACGGCAAGGTGGCAGACGGAAGCTTTACAAAGATGTATTCCCAGCAGATAATCATACTTGCCTGTCTCTTTGTGCTCGAGCTTATCGCAACGCTGAACGTTATCCGTCACGAGGCAAAGGATATTCCCGAGATATCCAATTCCATAGCCGAGATATCGGCAGGAAACTACAATTTCCGCATAAACTCCTCCTCGGAAAACGAGATAGGTCTTATCGCCAAATCCGTAGACGACCTTGCCCAGACGCTTCAGGACAAAAACGCCGTCATTGACGATTATATGACCCTCGACCCCACCACAGGCCTTCAGAACCGCTATAAGCTTTATGAATACATAGAGGATCTTATGGTGAGCAGGGACGAGTCAAGAAAGAGATTTGCCCTTCTGTTTATCGATATTGACAATTTCAAATGGATAACCGAGACTCTCGGACATCGTCACGGCGATGAGTTCCTTAAAATATTCGGTCAGCGCCTTAAAGCAGTGGTGCCCAGAGTATTCAGATTCAGCGGCGATGAATTTGTTATCCTTGCCGACTTTAACGATGATTTCGGAATAATCGACGAGCTTATCAGAAACCTCCGCAGTGAGTTCATCGAGCCTGTGGAGATACTCAATGACAAGCTTTACGTGCAGTTTTCCGTAGGTATTTCCATCTACCCCGATGATGATACCAACCCCGATATGCTGCTCAGAGACGCAGATATCGCAATGAGCCGTGCAAAGGAAAAGGGCAAGGGCAGAACATCTTACTACAACGCCTCCCTCCATCAGACCGTGCTTAGCAAGGCAACAATTGCCCAGAAGCTCAATAAGGCTCTCGAAAATAATGAAATGTTCCTGAACTTCCAGCCCATCATCTCCGTTCAGAACGGCGATATCCACGGCTTTGAGGTTCTTGTAAGATGGGAGTCCGAGGAGCTTGGAAGCGTTCCTCCCTTCACCTTCGTCCAGATCGCCGAGGAAACGGGCGCCATTGTTGAGATAGGAACCTGGATATTTGAAACAGGCTGTCGATTCCTCAAGCGCATGAACGAGATAAATCCCGACATCATAATGTCAATAAACGTTTCTCCCGTTCAGCTCAAGCGGAAGGATTTCATTGACAAGGTACGCCGCACCATCAACGTATTCCAGGTGAACCCCGCCAACATTCAGATAGAGATCACCGAAACAAGTCTCGTGGAATTTATCGACGGCAACAACGATACTATCCAGAAGCTTGCGGATATGGGCATTGCCCTTGCGCTCGACGATTTCGGAACGGGATATTCATCATTCGGCTATCTCAAGGATATGCCTATCAAAACGCTTAAAGTGGATAAATCCTTCGTCGATGAGATATGCAGCAAGCACAAGGATTATCAGATCACAGGCTCCATCATCGATATGGTCAAGAACCTTGGCATCAAGACTGTTGTGGAGGGCGTTGAGTCCATCGAGCAGTACAATATCCTTGCGGAAATGAAGTGCGATTATATCCAGGGCTTCCTTATGAGCAAGCCGCTGAATGCTTCGGACGCTATGGAATTTGTGGAGACCTATGAGGAGCTTCATAAGCCCAGCAGACGTTCTCTCGAGGAAAATTCCCAGAAGCTGGCAGTGGAAAGGCTTGAGCGGGAAAAGCACCGTGCAGAGCAGGCGTAAATAAATATCACAATGGAGCTGCTGCGGCTGCACAGCTCCATTGCTTTACTAACATTATAGCACAAAAGTGCTGATTTGTCAAGATGTTTTCGGAACAAATAGAGCAATTATGAAAATTTTGTATCATCGCACAAACGTGCCTGTGTGTTTTTGTGAAAATGATACATATATTCCGAATAAGCCTCATTTTTTCATCATGAGAAACTCGGATATCTTTAGCAAGACACAGAAATAGACTGACAAAAGGAGGCGAGTGCAAAGCTTGAAGAGTTAGGAAGGAACCCGCAGGCAGGCTTGCCGCCTGTCAAGGGTGAGTGACGACACTATTCAAGCTTTGAACCGCCGAACTTGGCAGGATATTTTTGTGGATTGCTATAAGCCGCAGAAAATTTTTTTACCGTAAAATGTAACATTTCCGTCCTCTCAGGTGTATTATTATCAGAGAGACAAAAAGGGGGTGAGCCTGTCAATGAACCGCATAGAAGAACAGCGCTTCCGCAGGTGCTTTGAGGAGTACAGCAGAATGGTCTATTCCGTGGCGTTTACGATGATGAAAAACAGCGCCGACTCCAATGACATTTTGCAGGACGTTTTTCTGAAATTCTATCAGAATATGGACAAGCTCACCGACGAGGCTCATATCAGACCCTGGCTGATAACCGTCACAATGAACACCTGCCGCAACAATCTCCGTTCTGGCTGGTTTACGCGGACGGTGCACAGTGAGGAGCATGAGGAGGGCAGCTACGAGCAGGACTTCGGCGAGAAAAGCGACCTGTTCTATGCGGTGATGGAGCTTCCCGAAAAGGAACGAGTGCCGCTTCACCTGTTTTACTACGAGGGCTGCACCACAGCGGAGATAGCAAAGCTTCTTAAAATGAAAGAATCCACGGTCAGAGTGAGGATAATGCGGGGCAGAGAAAAGCTGAAAAAGATTTTAAAGGAGGAAACGGTATGAGCAGGAACAAAAAATATATCGAACAGTTTGACCGCAGCGCGGGCAAGCCCTCCGATTTTGACAGCCTTTTTCAATTTGAGAAGGGTGAGCTTATGGCAAAGCGGAGGATAAGGGTCAGAAGCACCCGCAGCCGCATTGCCGCAATGTGTTCGGCAGCCGCCGTAATAGGAATAGCCGCCTTTGCCGCCCTGGCGTATATAAATACCAAGGGGCTCACTTCCGATTCGGTAATGAGCAGGACCACAGGCGATGTATCCTCCGAGCTTACCGCATATATCGAGGAGAGCAGTACATCAGCAATGCTGTCGTCATTTATCGACAGATTTGAATATGAAGTCACGGGAGACCTGAGCGGCAATGCCGAGCTATTATGGAATTACAGTGACGATACGGATACTCAGAATGCATATAGCACTGACTGGCAGGCTGTAATGAGATTTAAAGTTGTTTCCAAGAAGTATCAGAATTTCAAGGTCGTTTACTGCATAAAGCCTTTGGAATATTATTTGGAGGATGAACTTTCGGGTGAATTAAACAGCGCCCGGAACGCAGTCGTATCAATTAACGAAACAATTACTTTTTCGGTTCCCGCATACGACCTAAGAGAGCTTCAGACGGGCAGGGAATACATTATGCCCTTTCTGGCTTATGATCTTGCGAACAATGATACCGTATTTCACGCCGAACACACAGGATACTTTGCCGAGAAAACGGAAAAGGGCTGGCTTATTTACAGCTGCGGAGTGTACCGTTCGGAGCTTTTTGAAGCAATGGAGGCGGGCACCGAAGAAATTATCGATAACAGAATAGGCACAGGCATCTATCATCTTGAGCCTTCCGATGAGAAGATGAACGAGAAGATAAGAGCCTTTCTTGAGAGCAGAGAAACAGTTTATTATCATACTGAGTTTGAAACCGGTACGGCTCAGACGACCCTTGACGATATCCTGCCGGGTGCCCGGTTTGAAAAGGTTCGCTACAGCGTAAAGGAAACGGGTGAGCCTGACAGAACGCTGCTTATCCTCGACAACGAGCAGTATTTCTCCCTTATGCCCAATATCTCGGGAACAGTTGTCTTTGCGGGCACTTCTCTTAACGGCGGGATGTGCGCTGCAGTTGAGCTTGAGCATTACGGAGAGCCGTCGGAGGAGGGTTATTGCCAAACCATTCTTATGTCGGGCTTTACCGAGCTGTATGTTTCAACAGGGGACAGCATTGACGAAAACACCATTATCGGCGTATGCGGCAGCGATCCCATATATATGCAGTTTATCGACAATAACGGTATGCCGATGAATATAGAGCTTAACGAAGCGACATCGGAAACAGCAGCTATGTCTGAATAAAATTATTCCCACGGAGGATAGACTTCCGTGGGAATTATTTATTCCAAAAATCGCTTCGGGATAGTTACATATATCATGCAGGTCATGGGGTTGGGATTTTTAGTATCATTGTTTGGATTTACATCAATATCATAATCGATGGAGACATTGCCCTCAGAAATAATTATGCCATTATTTTGGACAGAGAAATATTTATACTCACTTGTAAAAAAGCAGACTGCTGCGGTGACCTGTTCAAAATCTATGGGAAGCTTGATCTGTCTGTTATCTGTCAGGTGATCTTCCGTTTGCTTTAAAAAATCCTCATATTCCTCCTGTGAATGAATTAAAATAACTTCATCCCCGAATGCGTCGTAAAGCTTACTGCTCCCTATGTTATGCATAAGCCTGAATGAGTAGTTTATATCCTGCGTAAGCTCGTTTTTATCCGGGTAGACGGCGTTTGAAAACACATCTCCTTTAAACAGATCCTTCGGAAATGCCGCCATATGGCAGAAGCCGCTCTCTACATCTGGGTACTCCTCTTCATATGATGGTGTATAGCTTTTGTCGTCCATGCCGAAATAAAGCAGCTCTCCCTTTTTAATAAGCTTGTCCGCATGAAGGTAATATCCGCCGCAGCTTACCTCGTCATAGCAGACCGCATAGCTGTGATCGCTGAGGGGGTAGCTTGCTTTCATCTCCTGAAATGCATCTGCCACGCCCGTATCATACCACCATGGCATATCTGTAGGCACCGCAAGCCCGTATCTGTCCTCCGCAAAGGAAAGCTGTTCATCGGTCTCTATGAAAAGTATTTTGTTGGGCGGCTTTTTATCCTGCGAAAGATATCCGCACTCAAAGCTGTAAATATATATTTCATTCTCGGTGTATATTTCCTCGGGATACGATATTTCCTCTGCTGTTTCGGAATTTACCTCAACTGTATCTGAAATTTCTTCCGCTGTTTCGGAAATTTCAGTCTTGATTTCCGCCACATCGGCTTCGGACGAAGCTTCGGTAAGGGAGGTGCTCTCGGTGACAGTGCTTGTCTGTGAAATCGTTTCTGTGTCGTGGCTCGTTTCGGTAATGGGCGAGCTTGTTCCGGGAGCTGATGTATCCTCCGAAACGGCTTCATTTTCTGCATAATTGCAGCCTGCTGCCATGAGCAGGAAATTAAGCGATAATGCTAAGCAGACAGCTTTTCTTTTCATTGTCGGATACCCCCTTTTTTGGGTTTTATTATAACAAAAATAATATCATCTGTCAAGCCGATAAAAAAGCCGCCTTCATTTCAAAAAAGGCTGCTTATGTATAATACTAATAAAGATCAGTATAAAATTAAAAATTATGCACGGTAAATGGTACCTGTAAGACCGGGGTGAGCGGAAATAGCATTAGCCTCATCGGTGTCGATGTGCATAGCTCTTGCAAACTTGTCGGAAACACGGCATACAACATCGCCCAGGATAGCCTTTCGTCCGTCGGTGTCTATCTTCACCCAGACAACGTCCTTGTCCTTAACGCCAAGCTCCTCAGCGTCAGCGGGAGTAAGGTGAATGTGGCGCTTTGCAACGATAACGCCCTCGGAAAGCTCCACCTCGCCGCAGGGACCAACCAGCTTGCAGGCACCAGAGCCAGCCACGTCACCGCTCTCTCTGATAGGAGCGGCAATGCCGATAGAACGAGCGTCTGTAGCGGAAAGCTCTACCTGATTTGCGCTTCTTACGGGACCAAGGATAGAAACGTTTGCGAGGGACTTCTTAGGACCTACTACCTCAACTCTTTCCTCACAGGCAAACTGACCGGGCTGAGAAAGATCCTTTTTCTTTGTGAGGGTCGCACCCTTGCCGAAAAGCACTTCGAGAGCCTCCTGTGTAACGTGAACGTGACGTGCGGAGGTCTCAACAATAAATTCTGCTGACATATTAAATACCAACCTTTCAATTTATATGGAAAATCCGTCAGATACAGGCGAATTTTGCCAAGTCTATACTAATTATACCACTCGCAGGAAAAATGTCAAGTGCTGAAAGGTAAAGTTTATGTACAAAGCTAAATTTAAAAATTCATAAAATGCTATAGACAAATTCCTGAAAATGGAGTATAATAAATCGTGTATATCCGAGAAAGTGTGTCATAAACAGACCTTCGGGTATGCAAAGAAAGGAAGGATTATTATGGATTCTCTCATCAAGCTTTTAAAGGGAAATGCAAGACTTTCTGACGAGCAGCTTGCGGTCATGCTGGGAATTACCCCCGAAGAAGTCGCGGCAC
>NZ_JBJERV010000048.1:0-38243 GCF_051882455.1 Huintestinicola sp.
CAAGATGCAATTGATGAAATATAAAAATCACAGCGTTCAGGAGGGCAAGAAGAAAGAATTTTGGAATAATTTTCAATTTCTTCTTGGAGTTTTTCCTTGCGATATGACAATGCAAGGTAAACCTCAGAGCGTTCAGGAGTTGTTAATTTTTCATACATTGTAATTACTTCCTTTCTGTTTCGGGATCTCTGTCCCTTGAACTATATATATTATACTATACTTGTACCAATATATCAAGATGTAAAATAGACAATCTTGTACCAATATATTTGTGCAAATTATACACTTGTACCAATAGGCGGGATATGATATAATATAGTATGAGGTGATTAAATTGCTAACAGAAGCACAAAAAAGAGCAAATCAGAAATACAATGCTAAAGCATATGACCAAATAAAAACAGTAGTGCCAAAAGGGCAACGAGAAATAATTAAAGCATATGCAGAAGCCAACGGCGAGAGCCTTAACGGATATATCAACCGACTAATTGCCGAGGATATGGGCGATAAGCTAACCAAGCCGAACAAGGAATAAATCACTGGTGAAGGAGCAGGGGCAACATTCCCCTGCTTTTTGTATTTAATATCATCTATCATCAATAATGAATCTGAAAATACGTGTAGAATCCCATTCAATTTCAGAAAAAGTATAACCTACAAATGAACAGTCATATAATGAAAAAACATCATCAATTAAATGTTTACGAAGCTCTCCAAATTCACCACCAACAGAAAAGTTATAATAGAAATCCTTGCTGAAATCATAAGCACTAGCATAAGCAAGTTGTATCTCCTGAGTATCTTCAAGTTGATTATGAACAAAAAAATCTGATAAAGTCATTTTAAACACTCCTATTGTATTACATTTATTCTCTGCAGCGGCGCAGATCAGCTAATCAGAAGTCGGATTTTGTAATTCATTTCCCGACATAATTTTAAATATTTCGTTTGTATGCTTGCAATATTCATTGAAGCAGTTAAGCCGTTCTATGGCAAGAGCAAGCTCTAAGCAGTCTACAGCGTCAACCTTGCGGTATCTAAGATTAGTCTGAAGCTGTTTTATGTCATCTTCAAGCCGCTGGCGGTAGTTTACACAATAACAAAACCATAATTCACGCTGACTTCGGCTTGGCATTACTCAGCTCCCCTTTCCCGGAGAAATTCAAGTATACCATCCGAGGAAGTTCCAAGCTGATTTTTAAGATCCTTGTATTTGGGGTTAAGATCCCGACCGTTTACAGCTGTACGTAGCTCTCGGAAGAACTTACCAACGCCGAGGATATCAATCATTGTCTTGACAGCTCCGGCGCATTGTCCGAAAACATAGCGATCAAGGTGCATTATATTATATTCCACTCCTGGACGGGCAAAAATGCTAACGCTGTCATAGCTGTCAAGGAACTTATCCCACCATTCGGCAGTCTTCCAGCGGCGCTTATTGGTATCTTTGTCAGACGGAACAACAAAACGGAGATAATTATTAAGAACACCAAAGTAATTTTCACAGATATCTCCGCCGAGCTTTGCAAAGCCTATAGCATTGGAACCTCGGAGCTGTATCTCACAGCGCACCCAATGATCGAGATCATCACGGTTACGCTCTGCTTTTTTATCGTATATTCTAATAAATATGTCTGATCTCATAGAACCGATACCGACAGAGCAGCCCTCAGAGCTGTTAGTTACAGTCCATTTTTCCATTCTTGAGACATAATTCTGTTTCAATGTCTCAATTGAAATAACATCTATATCAAGCAGACCGATGAAATCATCATAAGCCACATCAAGGCGAGTTAAATTCATCTGCCGCTTGTCTCCGTCATCGTGATAATTCTCTATGATAGTAGCAAAAAGGCTATCATAATCACCATTGCCATAGGTCTCAAAGCTCCTGCAGCCCTGTCCGGACATACAGCAACACACGCCCATATCTTCACGACCGCCATAACAGATTGAAATACCGCCGAAGTGAAGACACTCGGGATAGCCGTTCATTCCCCGTTCAAGCCGGATAAATGAAACGTCTGAAAGACCCAGGAGAGATATAATATCATGAACACTATGTATCTTTGATGTGAATGTAAGCCAGTCATATATGATCTTATTATGTTCCACGAAAACACCACCCATAATTACTTGTACGTAGTACCCCCGTGTTACTGTACGGGGGTAACAGGGAGCGAACTCCCCTATTAAGTTTGTATTACATTTAACAGAACTTAGAGCTTCGATCAGCTCCGCAGCTCATTACTTTTGTGATACAAAATCACAGGCAAAATTAACATAGGTCTCGATGCGCTCAAGACCGGTAAGGATATTACGGTATTCTCGAATCTTATCTTGAAGATCCAACATCTCTTTTTCTAACCGGATCTTGCTCATCCGGAGACGTTGGTTATGCTCCATACAGAACCGAAGACAATTTTCAAACTTATCATTGAAGTTTTTACCGTCAAATGCAGCTATATAATCATATATATCCTGAGACATACGAATTGATTTTTGAATATTTTTCATTATATACCTCCATAATTAACTGCTATTGAATGTTCCGAAGCGGCGGAGCCTCCTCGCAAGCTCGGTTTCCGCCGTTCGTAACTATTCAATAGCTTTCACCCAGCGAAGACCAATTTGACAAGCATACCATACAAGGATGGCTACTAACCAATTTTCAAGGATAGAAATCCACAAATAAACAGGACAAAACCAATTTATATATGAAATAATGGTGCTGATCTGGGGAGTGGTTTCAAGATAAACAATTGGAGAGCAAGGGAAAAGCTTAAGAAAAGAGTCAAGGAGCTCTTGGAGATGAGTACCGATCCATTCAAAGATATCCATTATGCTGCCCCCTTAACGATCTTATAAGTTATAAATCCAAGACCAATAAGAAAAAGTGTTGTAGTAAACCATCGTACAGGAACAAAATATTGTTCATAATCGGAAAAATTCAATACAATCTGAGTCTTATATCCGGGAAACTGACCGAATGAAGGAATTTCGAAAGGGATGGAAAACCTGGGAGCAACAGGAGCAGCAGAAAGAAGCTTAACACCTCTAACAAAATCCCAAGGAATACAGAACGGAAAGATCGTAGTCCATTTTTTTGAAGAGTAGGTATATTTGGATAAAACTCCTTCAGCAGATTCAACCTTTTCAAGAGCTTCATCTTCAGCTTCCTCAAGCTCTTCATCAACGGTAGTATCACCTTCCTGTTCAAACTCTAATTGGCTATCAATCTCATTGATTTTTTCAAGTATCTGAGCAAGGAGAGCTAAAAGAGCTGCATCATTATATGAAGAGATATTATATACAGGGCTGTAAGTATTATTGTTGATGGTATATGTACCATTGGAATTAGGATAAACTTTCGTACCGTCAGGAAGTGTGATAGAACCATCGGGAGCTATGGGGTATTCGCCAACAGAAGAATCAGAAGCATCACCAACAGAACCGATAGATCCATCGGGTGCTGCAGCAAGATATCCATTATAATTTTCACCGAACAGATTGGATATATCGACAACTTCCATAATGGTGCCGTCAGCTTTGTATGTGGTAAGTATTCCCTCATCGGTTAATGTGAAATAGCTAAGAGCACGCTCGGCATCGGACTTCTCAATATAAGACCAACCTCTGCGGATATGATAGGGTAAGCCATCAAAAATGACATTACCGTCTTTATCAAATATTCTGAAATAAAAATCATATCTGCCATCTAAGGCTGTTCCTACTATCTGATGAGCATAAATTTCAATTATTCGACCATTATCAAGACAAAATTGTCTGACACCTGGAGCAGAGCCTTCAAGAACATTAGACTGATTAGTTTCTAAAAAGTTCTTCCAACCCTCTATTCCAACAGATTCTTGAATTACTTGATTTGATACATTGCCATTCTGAATATTATATAGCATTTCGGTAGTAAGCTTAGTACCTTGGAAAAAAAGGTCCTGTTCAAGCTGCCACCCAGGATTACCATAAAAATATTCATCAATCTTACGCTGAACAGAAGGATCCTGGTTACTGTAAATAGTAGCAAAATCCTGACCGATATTATCAGCTGTTACGGAACCGCCAAGAGAAATTAAAATGCTGCATAAAAAAGAAAAAATAGCAGAAACCATTATATGATCACTCCTTTTGTATTACAATCGTGCTCTGCAGCAAGATCTGATGAGCCAGCAGCTGAAAAATTTTGTAATTCATTTTTGCGCTGCTCAAGCAGTCCGCATAAACGTGACATTAAAATCTTTTTCTTCTCCCACTCTGCCTTATACGGTGCAAGAGTACTATCAAACATACTGTAACTATTATACATCTGACCGTAAAGCGGCTTGTAGGTATAGAAACCGCTGTCAAGAGGCTTGCTCCGGATACCTCGCCAATATGTGGAATAGCTGAATAATCCTCCGGCAAAAAGGGACATAATAAAGCCGAGGAAGCCCTGATGTTTTCGGTTATAATGCCTTACATCATATTCGCAGTACTCAATTACCTTGCGGCTTATGAGCTTTGCGGACTGAGGTATCAGAACACAGTCAAAGCCAAGGTGACGGTGCTTTCGGAAAAAATCCTCCCACTTGTTCCACTCGTCTTTTTTATCGGAAATAACCGTTGGTGAGAAGATAGAGACACATTCATCAAAGTAAACGATTGTCTGATGTTCTTTCCCGAACTCGTGAAACCTTGCAGCAAATTCATATAAGTATTCGGGTGTAATGTCTTTGATATCTATGTAAAAAAAGTTATCTTCTCGTTTGTCGTGCTTGCGCTTCTTAGGAAGCTTACCGAATTTGTTGAAGATAAACTCCTGGAAAGGATTGAGGAAGCAAAGCTTTGTATCAATATAGCAGGTGCTTATGACCTTTTTGCCCATTCTGAGATTAAATCGGATATCGTGGGCACAATGAAGGCTTTTACCGCTTCCGGGCGTTCCGCTGTATAACTGTATCATTTTATCACCCCTGTTTTTATAAAAACTAAGGGCAGGGAAATAACTGTGCAGTTCCCTACCCTATAGCGTTTCGATCCTAAAGCCGAAACGGTAAATTATTTGCCGATAGCCTTAAAGAAAGCCATTACCTTGCCGACAGCCCACTTCATAGCGAAAATGGTAAGACCTGCACCGACAACTCCGGCACAAGCGACTCCTACCTTAGTAGCAAGATCCGAAAGAGATGATGTCATACTGTCAGTGACAGCGCTGATATCAACTGTACTTCCTGTTTCGGCAGAAGCATTGACAGCCATAAGCTCAAGAGCAGAAACTGCCGCAATAGTCTTGGGGATCAACTTGTGCTTTGATTCAAAAGCAATAGCCTTTGACTTGATTTCAGTAAATGCGTTCATCTGAAAATCCTCCTTGTTTTATTTTGTTGTTACTTTGAATATATCCAATATTGCCAATAAAAGCAATATAGTGATACCAAATTCGATACCGGTAACAATACCGAACCCCGTGCAATAGGATAATGCACGAATAAGAGTAATGACGTTTTCCTGCATTATTATTTCCTCTTGAATATAATTACAAGACCAATTCCGATAAGAAAGCCGAGGAGCAGCACAACCCAGAGATCGGAGACAATTCCGAAAGAATAATACTGATGAAGTTCATCAAGAAGCTCTGTGTTTGCTTTGATATCCTCATGCAGCACTATCTTCATATCATAGATAGCAGAAACGACCGGATCAGGCTCATAATAAATGATAGTTTCCTCGTCCATAGTCAGACAGCCTTTGACTTTTGGGGAATGTCTTCAACGAAAACAACATAATTGCAGTTCTTGAAGTTGTCATAAAAGACCTTGATCTCAGTGCCTAAGTATTTTTCATAAGCCTTTAATCCAAGGAAATGACCACCGAAAGCAGAGTCAAGAAAAGCACCCTTGACCTTGATCTCCTGGACTGAGCTACCAAATGAGCCGACAACATCTTTTCCTGTGATTTCGTCGCTAACATACATAACTACATTGTGGTAATCAATAGGCTCTTTGGTCTTCTTGTCCGTAAATGTACCGCAACTCTCCTTCATACCGACTAAAATCATTATTTTTTCCTCCTTTTTTGTTATTTGGTGCCAGCCAAAATTTCACGGGCTGCTTAATTGACAGCAGGAACCTAGGAAGCTGCTAATCAGGCAGCACAGGCAGGCACCCCGGAGGGCTGCTGCCTGGCTACCAGCCTAGCAGCTTCCTACCTACTGTCAATTAAGTTCCCGTGAATTTTTGTCTTAATGTTTTAAAAACACGTTTTCGTGCTACAATATTATAATAGCACGTTTTCGTGCCGATGTCAACACGTTTTCGTGATTTTCTTTATAATTATTATGAGGTGTTATAAATGGATATTCAGGTAAACCGAATAAGGGATTTGCGAGAAGACGCCGATTTAACACAAGAAGAAGTTGCCAAACGTTTGGGGTATCATACAACAACATATAAAAGATGGGAAGAAAATGTGCATAGTATTAAATTAAGGGACGCAATAAACATAGCAGACTTCTACAACGTCAGCCTTGATTATTTGGCAGGAAGAACAAATTGTAAGAATATCAACAGGTGTAGATGATGTATTGGATTATTGGAATTATTATAATAATTGGGATTATTGCAGATTGTGCGATACGATTAAAAAAGAAAGACACAGATCAATGCAAATACCAGGAACAGAATAAAGATAAGGCGTTAGATCTATCACCATACAAGCGGACATATTTGCTTACTAAAAGAGAATACGCATTTTTCAAAGCACTAAAGCCTATAACGGACAAGCTAAACTTGCATATTTTAGCGAAGGTAAGACTTGAGGACATAGTAACAGTTGACAGTAATCTTACATATAAGGAAAAAAACATTGCAAGAAATAGAGTAAAATCAAGACATTTGGACTTCGTTCTCGTAGATCCTGATACCTTTTACGTAAAAATTGCGATAGAGCTTGACGATAATTCACACGATAATAAGGAAGCTCAGCAGAAAGACGAGTTTAAAAATAGGCTTCTTGAGAAGATAGGATTACCACTTATTCGTACAAGAGACACTTCGGACATAGAAAACAGAATAAAGGAAGCCTTACAGATAAAATAAATTGCATTACAACTCCCCTGCTCTAAGCTTGCGATCAGCTCAGCAGCTGAGGGAGTTTGTAATGCATTTTTTAATAGTTGGGCAATCAAAGTTATGCGAAATTAGCTCAATATTATTTTCTAATCCGGATAAAATGATATATAGACTTACTTGGAAAAACACAAAAAAATAAAAAACTCTTGACAAATCAAAAAATATGTGATAAACTTTTGCATAAGCTTTAAAGCTGTACGAATATTCGAAGATCTGATGAAAGGAGGCGGACAATATGAAAAAATATATATTTATAAGTATTGCAAAATCACATTTACATAATTTTAAACGGCTGTGCAGTGATATTTGTCCGCCCGCTTTTTAAGTGTACGGAAATATATTTTTATATGCGCTCCCGTATATACGGAGGCGCATTTTTTTATGCAGCCACGACATATGAAAGGAAAACAATATGATAGAATTACAAGGAAAATATAACTCTGCAAAGGTATTCACGGACATTATCGACAGTGCTTCAACAGCTCAGATAATCGAACTTTGCAGCCAGGAATTTACTATCGGAGAAAAAATCAGAATGATGCCTGATGTTCATGCAGGAATGGGCTGCGTCATCGGCACGACAATGACCGTAACCGACAGGATCGTTCCCAATCTGGTGGGGGTTGACATTGGCTGCGGTATGGAAACAGTACGTATCAAAGAAAAGCACATTGAGCTTTGTCAGCTGGATAAGCTGATTTATTCAAAGATCCCCTCGGGCTTTTCCATCAGAAGCACGCCGCATAAGCTTAATGAAGAGATCAATCTCTGCTCTTTGAAGTGTGCTGATAAGATAGACCTGCGCAGAGCGGAACGCTCTCTCGGCACCCTCGGCGGCGGAAATCATTTCATCGAAGCCGACAGAGGCGAAAACGGCATATACATCGTTATCCACAGCGGCTCCAGACATTTAGGCGTTGAGGTAGCGAAATACTATCAGGAAGAAGGCTACAAGCAGCTTAATCATGCAGGAGACGAAGCTGTAAAGGCACTTATTGAAGATCTCAAGGCACAGGGCAGACAGACGGAAATAAGAGGTGAGCTAAAAAAGCTTGAAAACACTAAGCGCACCAAGATACCCAAACATCTTGCATACGTAAGCGGACAGCTTTTTAAGGACTATATTCATGATATGAAGATAGTCCAGCAATACGCCGCTTTGAACAGAAAAGCAATGATGAACGAAATAGTCAGGGGTATGAAGCTTACTGTCGACGAGCAGTTCACCACCATTCACAATTACATTGATACGGATAAAATGATACTCCGCAAAGGCTCCGTTTCTGCACAGAACGGAGAAAAGCTTATCATTCCCATCAATATGAGAGACGGCAGCCTTATCTGTATCGGAAAGGGCAATCCCGACTGGAATTATTCTGCTCCTCACGGCGCAGGCAGACTTATGAGCCGGGGCGAGGCAAAGCAGAGCTTTACGGTCAGCGAATTTAAAAAACAGATGTTGGGAATTTACACCACATCGGTAGGAAAAGGCACACTCGATGAATGTCCTATGGCGTACAAGGGTATGAACGATATCCTTGACAATATCGGCGGCACCGCAGATATTTTTGAGATCATAAAGCCTATTTATAACTTTAAGGCAGGCGCCGAAGAAGAATAAAAAAGTCTCGGCTGTATTTTACTGCCGAGACTAAACTGAAAAGAGGGATAATATGGAAAAATTTGTATCTTTAGAAAAAATGAGCAAGAAGAAACGCATGGAATATTTTAAAAAGCAGCGCAAGGACTGGGGTGGCTTATCCCCCGTTACCCGCTGTCCCGACAAAAAGGGTGTCTATATCAGAGCGAAGGAAAAGTCAAAGGCATACGCCGATTTTTATTCCGAATAAAATGCTTATCAAAGTCCGAGACTTTCAAAAACACCAATCACCTCTGCGGAAAGTATCTCAGCCATCTTGCTATGAGATATTTCCGAGGGGTGCCAGTCGGCGCCTATGCCGTCGGACTCCAGCTGAACAGGAAGAGGAATGAACTTTATTCTGTCATCGTGCTCTTTTTTAAAGCGTTCTGTGCAGGATATCTCCTCTTCAAGAAGATCTGTACCCATAATTCCGTATGTACAGATTATAAATGCGTCCGGATTTTTCTCGCGAAGCATTTCAAGAAAGGCATAATATTTTTCACAGAAGGTATCGCATCTTTCCTTGATATGCTTTGTCCAGGACTGATCGTTGGTACCCATATTGAAAACTATGACCTGTGGAACGTAGGAACCGAAATCCCATTTCCGGTGATTTTCGTGACCCTCTCTGCCAAGAGCCTTCTCGAGGGGGCTGTCGGTATAGGGATAGATATCGTGAATAAGCCAGTCATCAAGAGGTTTTTCGGCATTTTCATCCACCCAGCTTGAGTAAACTCCCATACCGCTCCAGGATACATACTGAAATTCTGCGCTGCATTTCAGAGCTGTTTTATATGCATAGCCCTTGATGGGATTTTCTGTTTCGGTGGAAAAAACATCCTTGTTCCAGATACCGTCAATGCCATAGCCGCAGGTAATGGAGTCCCCTACAAACTCGATCCTGCGTTCAGACTGAGGCTTTGGCGCAGGAAGAAGCGTTCCGTCTATGCGTATCTCGGATACTCCCATTTTGGCAAATGCAGCTTCGGAAAGCTTAATCAGGCGAAGCTTGACCCTCCCGGGCTTGTCCGACCTGTACAGTTCATAAAATGCCTTTTTTTCGTCAAGCTTAAAAACCTTTGAAGGAACGGTCTCACCATTGACGCACACACCGACCCAGGCTCTGTAGATCTCCTCGGAGGGTGTAAGGTCGCTTATAAGCTCGGCGCAGGCAAGGCTGCCCATAAATTCAAACTCGATAAATGAGTTGGTGTAGCTCAGATAGCGGATATCGTTTTCATAAATGCTTCTTCCGCAGACTCTGACATTGCTGCTGTCTGCCTTGAAGGAGATAAGCTTTTCACTGTTCATGGATGGGGCGTCCTTTCTTATGAATATATACCAAAAGGTCTGCAAGTAGCTTGTTTGCCGCTTACAGACCTTGCTTTGGAGCTGATAACCGGATTTGAACCGGTGACCTCATCCTTACCAAGGATGTGCTCTACCAACTGAGCTATATCAGCATTTTTGTTTATGCTCTCTCGTCAGAGTGCTTTTATATTATAACTCGATTATACACAAAAGTCAATACTTTTTGACAAAAAAATCGTGTTAATTTTTTATGAACTCGCAAAATCGGCTTTGTTTCATAAATAATTGAAAAATTTCGGTTACAAAGCGTGCAAAAGGTTGCTAAATTATAACAAATTATTACAGTTTCGTTTTTTCTATGGAAATTTCCGAAATAGTATGCTATAATGTATCTGCATCAGGAAAGTATGCACATCAACATCATTGAAAGGATGGAGTTTATACAATGAAGAAAATCAAGCTCGGCAGAACGGCAGCAAAGAAAACTGCCTGTGTTCTCACCGCAGGTATGATGCTTTTTTCGGCAGGAGCAATGACTGGCTGCGGCGGAAATAAAAGCGATTCAAATAACACTGCAATAGTAGATCAGCAGGAGGCTGCAAAAACTCTTGCTTACAAGGTTACGGATATCCCCATTTCCGGTCTTGAGAATTTCTACGGCAGAATTACTGCAAAGAACGGAAATTTCTATCTCGTGTCCAGCGAATATGAGATGAAGGATGACAATTATTTCGGAAAATATTTCATCAAGATCTACGATGAAACAGGTGCTGAGACTATTTCTATCCCTGTTTTCGAACAGACAGACCCAAATGTTTACGGCGGAATAAACGGCGGCCTTTTTGTAAATGATGACGGCTCTGTTACCTGTCTTGTATATGAGAGCAGCTATGACGAGGTCACCTTCGAGTCCAAGGAAAGCTACAAGCTCTGCACCTATGACAGTACAGGCGCAAAGAAAAACGAGATCGATATGGGTCAGCTCTTTACTCAGGAGGATTACGATAATCAAAGATATTTCCAGGACTATATCATCGACAAGCAGGGCAATCTTATCATCAATATGAATAAGATCATCAGAGTTTGCGACAGCACGGGAAAGAAGCTTTTTGATACTCCTGAATTAGAATCGGAAAATGCATGGTTCTCCAGCTGCTTCCTCACTAATGCAGGCATTCCTGCGATCATGGTTTATGACTACAGCAACGATCAGAGTTCCCGAACTATCAAGGAGATAGATGTTAACGCTCAGGGCTTCGGCAAGGAATACACCCCCGGCAGCTTTAACGGCGGAGATCTTTATTCCGGCAGCGGCGATTATATCTGCTACATGAGCTCAGACACAGGTATTGCAGGACTGAGAGCGGATACATTGGCTGTGGAGCCTGTGCTTAATCTCCTCAATCTTGGTGTGGATAACTCCAACATTTCAAGCTTCTCCATCTGTGAGGACGGCTCGTTCCTTACCGTAAACAGCGATTACTCGGGTTACACCTCTACCACTACTGTCAGCAAGATATTCCCCGTTGACAGCTCTGAGGTTGCCGAAAAGGAAATAATCTCTCTCGGCTGCTTCTACATTGACTGGAATATCCGCTCGGAAATTGCAAAGTTTAACAAGCAGAGCGACAAGTACACCATTTATGCCACAAGCTTCAGCGAGACGAATGACACCTCCGACTGGGAAACCGCTCTTACAAAGTTCAATAATGAGCTTCTTGCAGGAAATGTTCCCGATATCATTCTTTTGAATAATTCCATGCCTGTCAGCAGCTATGCGGCAAAGGGACTTTTCACCGACCTTTACGAGTTCCTTGATAAGGATCCCGACCTTAAAAAGGAGGACTTTATGCCCAACGTCCTCACCGCTCTTGAGACAAACGGCAAGCTGTACGAGATCACTCCCAATTTCTCAATACAGACATTTGCTGCAAAGACTTCTCTGGTAGGCAGCGACCGCTCCATTACCCTTGACAAGGCAAAGGAAGTTGTGGCAGGTATGGGCGACAATGTGCAGATGTTCAACTACGAAATGACATCATCTGACTTTATGTCCTATGCTCTTACATATTCCGATTTTGTAGATTATGAAAACGGCACCTGCAATTTTGACACTCCCGAGTTCAAGGCTTTCCTTGAATGCGCAAAGACCTTCCCCAAGGAAATAGACTACGACAAGCTTTATAATGATAATCCCAATTATTGGCAGGAGAATGAAAAGGCTTGCCGTGAGAACAGAGCGCTTTTCAGCAATGTTTATTTCTCCGATTTCAGCTCCTACAAGCAGACAAGAGACGGCTATTTCGGCGAGGATGTTACCTTCACAGGCTTCCCCGTTACCGGTGGCAGCAGCTCAGGTGCCATTATGAATGCTTCCTCTGAAATTGCAATATCCTCCAAGTCCAAGCACAAAGAGGGTGCCTGGGAGTTTATCAAATATGTTATCACTAACAACATCAAGGAAGAACCCGTTACGATCTGGGACGAGTCAAAGGGTGAACAGATCGATACCGGCAAAACAAGGTATGTATCTTCAAGCTATTCCTTCCCCGTTCTCAAGGATCAGCTGCAGAAGCTGGGCACTCAGGCAACCGTTCCCAACACATACATCAATTCGGACGGTCAGGAGGTCGAGCAGGAAAATACCTATTACATCGGCGATCAGGAGGTCAAGATCTCTGCTCTGACACAGGCGGAGGTAGATATGCTTATCGAATACTTCGAGACTGTTACAAAAATGTCAAGATATGACCAGAGCATTGTGGATATCGTTAACGAGGAGACTGCTCTCTTCTTTGACGGAACAAAATCTGTTGACGAGACTGCTTCTATCATTCAGTCGAGAGCAAGCATTTATATGAGCGAGCAGTATTAAGTTAAGGCTCAATATAACAATTAAACAGGCTTCGCATTTTCATTCGCTGCGGAGCCTGTTTTTTATACATAAAAATCTCCCCCCCACCAATGGTTGGGAGAGATTTACAAATTGACATGACAAAGTTTGTACAAAGTGATGAAAAATCAGTAATTCGGAAATTTTGTTCCATAAAGCATTGACAAACAAGCACAGATGTGCTATAATATGATTGCAGCTCAAAAAGGATAATTCAATTGTTCAGGTCAATAAGCTTCATTGTTTCCATATCAAGCTCACGATAGTAGCAGTTATTGGGCACTCCGTTATGGCTTGTGTGGCAGATGCCGCCCTTGTCGGGGGTTGCCATGAAAACGAGGGAGTTCTGCTCGCAGTTTACAAGTATGCGGTGGAGGGTAAAGGTGTTCCCCGACTCCTGTCCCTTGAACCAGAGCTTGTTTCTCGAAGTGCTCCAGAGCACTACCTTTCTGAGCTTTATGGACTCCTCAAGCGCCTGTTTGTTTATGTAGGCGATGAGAATGACCTCCTTGGTGTTCATATTCTGCACCGCTACGGGTATTACGTGGTTCTCGGCGGATATGCCGTTAATTTTTTCCCAGTCGAGCATAAGCTCGCTTGTTTCTTCGATAAATCCCATATTTTTCTCCGTTTTTCATAATTCTTTCAAAAATCGTATCTGCTGTTTTTCATTATCATAGCCTGTGGCTCTGTAAAAGCTGTGGGCGCCTGTTCTCATGCCTCCCGAATTAAGACGAACTCCGACTGCGCCGATATCCTTTGCCCAGCTTTCAGCGGCACTCATAAGCAGTCTGCCTGCTCCCTTTCTTTGGCTGTCCGCTCTCACAGCAAGTCCCAATACGTTTGCGAGTGTTTCACAGTAAAGGGTATCGTATTTTTCAATGTGGATATATCCCATAACGCCGTTCTCGTTCTCGGCAACAAATACCGCTTCACGGCTTAGATCAAGCCCTTCAAGCTTTATCCCGACAAATTCTGCTGTGCAGTCATAGCCCAGAGCTTTGCTGCTTATTTCAGCAATAGCAGCTGCGTCATTTGAGGTCGCTTCACGAATAATTATACTCATACCATTCTGACAGGAATATCATGCTTTTTAAGCTCCGACTTTACCTGTCCCACTGTAAGCTCCTTGTAATGGAACAGCGACGCTGCAAGAGCCGCAGCTGCGCCTGTTTTTTCAAATACATCGGTAAAATGCTGAAGTGTGCCGCAGCCGCCGCTGGCGATAACAGGTATTTTTACGGCGCTGCATACGGCGTTTAACATATCAAGGTCAAAGCCGCCCTTTACTCCGTCGGTGTCCATTGAGGTGAGAAGTATCTCCCCTGCTCCCAGCTCCTCCGCTTTTTTTGCCCATTCTACCGCGTCAATGCCCATATCTATCCTGCCGCCGTTTATCACAACGGTATAATGTCCGTCGGGGCATTTCTTTGCGTCGATGGCTACCACAACGCACTGACAGCCGAATATGTCCGCTGCTTCTCTGATAAGCCGGGGATTTTTTACGGCTGCGGAATTTACCGAGACCTTATCGGCTCCTGCTCTGAGGGTATCGCGGAAATCATCTATAGTGCGTATTCCGCCGCCTACGGTGAGGGGGACGAAAACCTTTTTGGCTGTGCGGCGAACTACGTCAAGCATTGTTCCCCGTCCTTCGTGGGAGGCGGTGATATCCAGAAATACTATTTCATCGGCTCCCTGTGCGTCATATTCGGCGGCGCACTCTACGGGGTCCCCCACTTCTTTTATCCCCACAAAGTTTATTCCCTTTACGACCTTGCCTTCACGGACATCAAGACAAGGGATAATTCTTTTTGCAAGCATTTCGTTTCCCTCCTTACCCTATAAGCTCTGCGAAATTACGGAGAATTTTAAGTCCTGTTTTTCCGCTTTTTTCGGGGTGGAACTGAGCGCCATAGACTGTTCCCCTGTTTACAAGTGCAGTGACCTTATTGCCATACTCGCAGTATGCGGCTACATCGTTATCGGAACATTCGGCGGCATAGGAATGTACGAAATAAACATATTCATCATCGCCGAGACCGCTTAAAAGCGGACATTCCCTGTTTATGATAAGCTTGTTCCAGCCGATGTGGGGAATGGAGAGGTTTTCGGGAGTCATAAGCTTAACTTCTCCGTCAATAAGTCCCAGCCCGCTTGTTTCCTCAAATTCGTATCCCTTTGAAAAAATAAGCTGCATTCCGAGACATATTCCGAGAAAAGGCTTCTTGACTGCCTCCTCCTTGATAACGTCCACAAGCCCCGACTGCGAGAGCATATTCATCGCCCAGGGAAATGCGCCTACTCCCGGAAGGATCATGCCGTCGGCGTTTCTGATATCCTCCGGTTTAGAGGTAAGCTCGGCGGACAGTCCGAGGTAATCCATTGCGTTTTTGACGGAAAAAATATTTCCTGCGCCGTAATCTACGATAGCTATCATTATAACACCCCTTTTGTGGAAAGTATCTCTCCCCCGTTTATTTTTACAGCGTCATTTAATGCGTGGGCAAGAGCCTTGAACATCGCTTCATTCTTGTGGTGGTCATTGGAGCCGTAGGGGCATTTAATATGGAGAGTTATCCCTGCATTAAAGGCAAAGGCTCTCATAAATTCCTCGGTAAGGCAGTTGTCATAGTCCCCTGTTCTGGGGTCTGAGAAGCTGCATTCATATACAAGAAAGGGTCTGTTGCTGATATCAAGGCAGCAAAATCCCAAACTTTCGTCCATGGGGATAAAGCTTGTGCCGTAGCGTGCTATGCCCTTCATATCCCCCAGCGCCGCCTTGAATGCCTGTCCCAGAACGATGCCCGTATCTTCAACAGAGTGATGTCCGTCAACAAAAAGGTCGCCGTCGGTCCTCAGCTCAAGGTCAAAGCCGCCATGTACGCAGAGTGCGGTGAGCATATGGTCGAAAAAGCCTATTCCCGTTCTGATCTCGTGTCTGCCCTGCCCGTCAAGGTTAAGTGTTACGCTGATCTTGGTCTCCTTGGTGTTTCGTGATATTTCGGCTTTGCGCATTTGCTTGCTCCTTTCTAATTTACAGCAGGGAGAGAACTTCCCTGAACTCCTTCAGGAAGATATGATTTTCACGCTCTGTTCCTGCGGTCACCCGAAGATACGAGCCCATATATCTGACGGAAACTCCTCTTTGAATGAGCTTTTCATATATTTCCTTTGCCTTGGGCGTTTTTATGAAGATGAAATTCGTGACGGAATCGTACACCTTTTCTATGGTGAAAAATCGTTCCGAAAGATCGATGACTGCGCTTTGGAGCATTTTTCGGCTGTGTACTATTTCGGCTGTGTATTCCATTATCATCGGCTTATGGCGAAGCACTGCCGCTGCTGCTGCCTGAGTTATGGCATTTACGTTGTAGGGTGATTTTGCCGCTTTTAGTGCAGTAGAAATGGTATCGCCCGCTACCGCAAAGCCCAGTCTAAGAGCAGCAAGCCCCATATTCTTTGAGCAGGTCTTGAGCACAATGAGATTGTCAAGCTCCCCTGCCATATCAAGCACGCTCTCGCCCCAGAAGTCCATATACGCTTCATCTATGATAACAAGGCAGAAAACGTTCTTTACAAGCCTGATAATGTCCTGTCTGCGTACTCCAAGAGAGGTGGGATTACAGGGATTTGAGAAGATGATGGCTTTGACGTCGTTATTGTTGCAGAACTCTGCAACCTTGCCCACATCGACTTTCAGGTCGTCCTCTTTCGGCATATTTTTTATTTTCAGCTCGTTTATAAAGCCGTAGAAGGCGTACATTGAGAAATCGGGTGAGAGTGTTACAACGGTATCACCTTTATCAAGAAATGAGCTGAGGATAAGGGAGATAAGCTCGTCTGAGCCGTTTCCTGCGGTGCAGTGCCGGGGGTCAAGTCCGTAAAATGCCGCAAAGGCTTCTGTGACCGCACCGGCTGTAGGGTCGGGATAACGGTTGAACTCCACGTTTTTTACCGCTTCGCTTATCACATCGCCAAGCTTTTCGGATATATCAAAGCAGGACTCGTTTGCATCCAGCCTAATTGGATAATCGCCTGTTTCAGGCTCGTAGGGTTCTATGCTTTTCAGCTTTTTGTTAAGCTCGTAGGACATTATAATTCCGCCTTTCAGAATTGTTTAGTTTTTTTATTTTTCAAATCTGATCTTTACGGCGTGAGCGTGGGCGGTAAGTCCTTCCTTTTCAGCAATGCAGACAATATCGTTCTTTGCGTCAAGGAGAGCCTGCTCGGTGTAGTAAATGAACTGTGAACGCTTTACAAAGCTGTTTACGGAAAGGGGTGAGAAAAATCTTGCTGTTCCGCTTGTGGGAAGGACGTGGTTGGGTCCTGCAAAATAGTCTCCCAAAGGCTCGGGACTGTACTGACCCATAAATACTGAGCCTACGTTACTCAGCTGTCCCAGGTAGCTCATAGGGTCGTTTACCTGTATCTCAAGGTGCTCGGGAGCAAGGGAATTTGCAAGCTCGATGGCTCTGTCCATAGACTTGGTCACGATTATTGCTCCGTAATTGTCGATAGAGGAACGGATTATTTCGTTTCTGGAAAGCTCTGCCATCTGCTTTTCAAGCTCGGCGGAGGTCTCGTCAGCTATCCTTTCGCTTGTGGTGATGAGAATAGCGGAAGCAAGCTTGTCATGCTCAGCCTGGCTCATAAGATCGGCGGCAAGATATGCGGGATCGGCGGTATCATCGGCTACGATAAGTATCTCGCTGGGTCCTGCGATCATATCAATATCCACCTTGCCGTAAAGAAGCTTCTTGGCTGTGGCTACAAAAATATTTCCGGGACCTACTATCTTATCTACCTTGGGTATCTCCTCTGTTCCGTATGCAAGCGCTGCGATCGCCTGGGCTCCTCCGCACATAAATACTCTGTCAACGCCCACAATGGCTGCGGCGGTGAGGATATCGGGGTTGGGCTTGCCGTCCTTGCCGGGAGGTGTGACCATAATTATCTCTTTTACTCCTGCTATTTTTGCGGGAACGGCGTTCATAAGCACTGAGGAGGGATATGCAGCTGTGCCGCCGGGAACGTAAAGTCCTACCCTGTCAAGTCCTCTTACACGCTGACCTAAGATACAGCCGTTTTCCTTGGCGTCAATAAAGCTCTGCTCCTTCTGCCTGTTGTGAAACTCGGTGATGTTCTCCATTGCATTAAGAAGGGCGTTTACAAAGGCTTCGTCTGCATTGCTCATTGCCTCGTGGATAACGTCAAGAGGCACTTCATAATATTCGGGGAGCTTTCCGTCAAATTTTTCGGTATATTCCTTTACAGCCTTGTCGCCGTTTTCCTTAACATTCTCGATTATTTCCGAAACGATCTCGGATACCTTTTTGTCGGTCTCGCCGTTGCGCTTCTCTACTTCCTTTAAAAACTGCACCTCTGCTGTGCCGTCGGCAATTATTTTTCTTATCATTGCTGGGGACTTCCTTTCTATCAGATATTGGCTTCAATAGCGGATATAAGCTGCTCTATCTCCTCCTTGCGGAGCTTGAGACTTACCATATTCGCAATAAGTCTTGCGGATATGGGGCATATATACTCGTAGACCTCAAGACCGTTTTCCTTGAGGGTGGTTCCAGTTTCAACGATATCAACTATGGCATGGGAAAGACCGAGAAGAGGAGCAAGCTCAACGCTTCCCTCTATCTTCACGATATCCACGTCCATATTCTTTTTCTCGAAAAATGTGCGGGCAACATTGGGATATTTGGTGGCAATAGTTCTGACATGAGTTCCCTCATAGAAATCCTCGCCCTTTTTTCCTGCAAGGGCAAAGCGGCATTTGCCGAAACCCAGGTCGGAAAGCTCGAAAAACTTTCCCTGCATTTCAATAATTGTGTCCTTGCCCACAACGCCTAAATCGCATACGCCGTTTTCAACATAGGTTATTACATCCGCTGCCTTTGCAAGCACTACTTCAATGCTGTCACCCACGGGAAGGATAAGCTTTCTGCCTTTTTCGTGGACTGCGGTGCAGTCGTAGCCGATTTTTTCAAGGAGAGCTACTGTGTCCTTTTCAAGTCTGCCCTTTGTAAGTGCTATTCTCAGAGGTCTTGCTGCATTGTTATTCATATGTATTTCTCCCATCAAAGATTTTCGGAAGTTATTTTTTCCGAAACTATATCAATTCGCCTGATGCCCTTTTTGGCGGCGTAGCTTCTTACCTCGTCTATGTTATCAAATACCGCTGTTTCGGCGGTGAGGCCTTCGGAAATAAGCTTTCTGCTATGGGCAACGGCAGCGGCTTCATATCCGTCTGTGCCGAATACAAGAACATCTGCGGGGACGGGCTTGAAGTTTACCCGTTTCAGCTCCGCTCTTGCAACAGCGTCAACATTTACCGCGAAGCCTGTTGCGGGAACATCATAGCCAAATTCGGACAGGAGCTTGTCATATCTTCCTCCCGAAAGAACGGCATCGCCGCAGCCTTCGATATATCCCTTGATGACCGTTCCCGTGTAGTAATCCATACGGTTTACAAGTCCCAGATCGATGGTTATCATACCGTTATAGCCAAGTGATACGGCTTTTTCATATGTGCTTCTGAGGTCGGCAAGGACTGCATCTGTTTCGGGGTCGCTGTAAATGGCTGCCGCTTCCGCAAATACCTCCTCACCGCCGAAAAGACGGGGAAGCTGCTTTAATGCACGTGTTACCTCGTTATCGCCGATGCTCTCAAGAAGGTCGTTTAAAGCAGGATAATTCTTGACCTCGATAAGTCCTCTGATGTTCTCGGCTGTATCGCTGTCGCAGCCAAGCTTACTCAGAAGCGCCTTAAAGAAGCCGATATGACCTATCTCAAGACGGAAGCCCTCTGTTTCAAAGGAGGACAGCACCTCAAGAGCGTTTGAAAGCACTTCAAGCTCGGCACGTCCCGAAGCGGAGCCGATAAGCTCAATTCCCGTCTGGCGAATCTCATCGCTTCTGCCTCTCATGCTGGGCTTGTTGCGGTAAACGCTCTGGCTGTAGCAGAGTCTGAGAGGAAGAGTCTGCTCTCTGAGACGGGTGGCGGTCATTCGTGCAATGGGCATTGTGGAGTCGGGGCGGACTACCATAAGACGAGCCTTGTTGTCCACAAGCTTGTACATTGTTTCCTGGGGAAAATATCTTGATTTCATATTGAATACATCGTAGAACTCAAGCCCCGGGGTAATGACCTCGGAATAGCCCTTAGCCCTGAATACCTTCTGAAGCCTTTCTTCCACCGCTCTTACTGCGGCACATTCCTCGAAAAGAAGGTCTCTTGTTCCCTCCGGTGTAATTAAATCATATCGTTTCATACAGTCTTGATCTCCCTGTTAATTTATCATAGTAAAGTGATATCATAGTAACATAATACCATAATACCGCAGTATTGTCAAGAGGTAAAGGATAATTTAGGCAATATAGCCTTTGATTTTCAAAAAATCCCGGTTAAGCTTGTCTATATCAACTAACCCCTCGGGACTGACGGAAGTTGCTTCAACGGTAAAGTCACCGTTATAGCCCATTTTTTGCACAAATCCGAAAAAGCTGTCAAAATCAACATTTCCGCTGCCTATATGGAGAGTCTTTAATGCACTCCAGTCCTTTATCCCGCCGCCATAGTCATTTATATGAAGATGTCTGATATGCTTGCGCCAGAACTCTTCATTATATATCCTTTCAAGCTCTCCGTGAAACTGCGCCATTTTTGTGTCAAAGGTAAAGCTTATGTCGGGGTATTTTGCTTCAAGCTCCAGAAGTCTCTCCATTGGCGATGAGACGTTGCAGACCACATTCTCGGCGGTGAGGAGCAGTCCGTGCTTCCCGGCAATATTTCTGAGACGGTCAAATGCCCGAAGATTTTCAGAAAAATTACTGTCGGAAACAAGACCGTTCCAGAGATGGAGAACAAGAAGCCTTGCTCCTACCCTTTCGGCTGATGTGCAGTCAAATTCAAAGCGGTCAAAGGCTTCGGCATTGCCTTCCGAAACAAGCTCCCCTATATCTTTTTCGCAATGGACTGTGGGGATAACAAGTCCCATTCGGGCAATGTCGTCAATAATGTCAAAGCACCCGTACCAGCTCTGATATATCATAAGCTCAAAGCCGTCAAAATCAAGCTTTTCCGCAAATTCGGGAAGGAGTTTGTGGTTTCTGCCGTTTCTGCGCGTTATGAGCGCACCTGTGGAACATAATATCCTGTTCAAATTCTCACTCCTCAGAAAAGACTTATCTGGTCGGATTTGGGAAGGTCGCCCATTGCCCCCAGAGATATAAGCTTGTCGATAACGGAATTTGAAACTCCGCTTTTCTCCTGAAGCTCGTCGATGGAGATGAAGTCTCCTGCCTGAACAGCGTCGTAAAGTGCTTTTGCGGCATTCTCGCCAATTCCTCCTGCCGATGAGAAGGGCAGACGTATCTTTCCGTCCTCAACGGTGTATTTGGTGGCGTGGGATTTGTAAATATTTATGGGCAGGAAATCAAAGCCTCTTGCCATCATCTCGTTTGTAAGCAGCAGCATATCATACGTGCCCGAGTCCTTGGCAGTTTTGTCGTTGCCCTTTGCCTTGATCTCGTTCATTTTAAGCTTCACTGCCTGTCGTCCCAGCATTGCGGTCTCAGCATCAAAATCCTCGCCGCGCACGGTGAATATGGTCGCATAAAATTCCAGAGGATAGTACACCTTATACCAGGCAAGCTTGTTTGCGGCAATTACGTATGCGGCAGCGTGAGCCTTGGGGAACATATACTTTATCTTGAGACAGCTGTCGATATACCATTCGGGAACTCCATGGTCTCTCATAGTCTGCTTCATTTCCTCGGTAAGCAGCTTGGGGGCTTTTCCCTTTCGGGTTATCTCCATTATCTTGAAGGAAAGGTTCGGGTCAACGCCGTGATAGATAAGATAGGTCATAATGCCGTCACGGCAGCCGATAACCTCGGAAATGGTGCAGACCCCGTTTTTGATAAGGTCCTGAGCATTTCCCAGCCATACGTCCGTACCGTGAGAAAGTCCCGATATCTGGAGAAGGTCGGAGAATTTGGTAGGCTTGGCGTCAAGAAGCATCTGCATGGCAAAGCCTGTGCCCATTTCGGGGATAGCGAGGGTTCCCGTCTGCCAGCCGATATCCTCGGCTGTTACGCCCAGCGCTTCGGGGGAAGCATACAGGCTCATTACCTTTTCGTCTGCGGGGAAAATATCCTTTGTCATAACTCCCGTCATATCCTCTAAGTGCTTGTAAAGTGTGGGCACATCGTGTCCCAGCTCGTCAAGTTTCAGAATGGTATCGTGAAGGGAATGGAAGTCAAAGTGGGTGGTTATAAAGTTGGACTTGGGGTCCTCGGCAGGGTGCTGAACGGCGGTGAAGTCGTAAACCTCGTAATCGGAAGGTACGACCACCATTCCTCCGGGGTGCTGACCCGTGGTGCGCTTTACGCCGGTGCAGCCGAGTGTAAGGCGGTTTTCCTCAGCCTTTGATACCTTTTTGCCCACCGCTTCAAGGTAATGCTTCACATAACCGTAAGCGGTCTTTTCGGCAACTGAGCCTGTAGTTCCTGCCTTGAACACGTTTTCGGGACCGAAAAGGGTCTCGGTGTATTTATGAGCGGAGGTCTGATACTCGCCCGAGAAGTTAAGGTCGATATCAGGTGCTTTGTCGCCATTGAAGCCCAGGAAGGTCTCAAAAGGGATATCGTGTCCCTCGCGGATATAATCCGTTCCGCATTTGGGGCATTTTTTCGGCGGCAGGTCATATCCCGAGCCGTAGGTACCGTCAGTAAAAAATTCACTGTTCTTGCAGTTGGGGCAAAGATAATGGGGCGGCAGAGAGTTGACCTCAGAGATACCCGACATATTCGCCACAAAGGAAGAACCTACGGAACCTCTCGAGCCCACCTGATAGCCATGCTCGTTGGAATTTGCCACAAGCTTCTGAGCGATCATATAAAGCACAGCAAAGCCGTTTTTGATAATGGAGTTAAGCTCCTTGTCAAGCCGCTTCTGAACGATGTCGGGCAGAGGATCGCCGTACATTTCCTTTGCTCTCTGCCAGGTAATTCGGGGCAGCTCCTCCTCGGCGTTATCCATACTCGGAGTAAATGTTCCGGGAGGAATGGGGCGGATATCCGGGTCTATCATATCCGCGATCTTGTTGGTATTTGTCACAACCACCTCGTAAGCCTTTTCCTTTCCAAGATAGGAAAATTCCTCAAGCATTTCGTCGGTGGTACGCAGATACAGGGGCGGCTGGTGCTCTGCGTCGGCAAACTTGTCAAACATAAGTATCTTTCGGAAAACCGAGTCCGAAGGATCCATAAAATGCACGTCGCAGGTGGCAACAACGGGAATATTCAGCGCTTCTCCCAGCTTTACGATCGTCTTGTTAAATTCCTGTAAATCCTCTACAGTTTTTATATTGTCGTAGTCCTCGTCGCGGATAAGGAACTCATTATTCATACAGGGCTGTATTTCAAGATAATCGTAAAATGAAGCGATATCGCAGAGGACGTCCCATGGTCTGCCGTCACGGACAGCTGTGAAAAGCTCTCCCGATTCGCAGGCGCTGCCCACGATAAGTCCCTCACGGTGGGCAATAAGCTCTGACATTGGTATTCTCGGGCGGCGGTGATAATATTTTATATGCCCGAATGAAACCAGCTTGTAAAGATTTTTAAGTCCTGCGTTGTTTTTGGCAAGAAGTATCTGATGATAAGCCCTGAGACTTTTGGGGTCAACATTTTTTGTTACCCTGTTTATATCGCTGATATTGACGCAGTTTTCCTCATCAATGAGCCTTGCGGCAAGCTTGATGAAGATCCTGCCCAGCATTTTTGCGTCCTCAAAGGCCCTGTGGTGGTCAAATTCGCCCAGTCCCAGGTGCTTTGCAACGATGTTCAGCTTATGCTTTTTCAGCTCGGGGAGCATACTTCTGCACATTACCACCGTATCGATAATGGAGAAATTGAACTTTATTCCCTGACGAACACATTCCGCTTTGATAAAAGCCGTATCAAAGCCTGCATTGTGAGCGATAAGAACGGGGTCCTCACCGCAGTATTCAATAAATTTCTCAAGAGCCTCTTTCTGGGAGGGCGCACCCTCTATCATCTCGCCGGTAATTCCCGTAAGCTTTGTTATCCTTTCGGGAATTGGCTTTTCGGGGTCTGCAAAGCTTGAAAACGTGTCGCAAAGCTCCAGATCGCGCAGGCGGACAGCGCCATATTCGATTATCCTTTCACCTGTGGCGGAAAAGCCCGTAGTTTCAAGGTCGAAAACGATAAGCTCGCCTTTAAGGGGAACGTCCTTATAAACCCTGACAGCTTCAACGATATCGTCAACTGAATACGCCTCACAGCCGTAAATTATCTTGAAATCTCCGCCGCTTTTTCTGATATCATCACAAGCGGCAACGGCTTCGGGAAACGCCTGAACTCCGCCGTGGTCGGTAATGGCGATCGCTTTGTGTCCCCATGAATATGCGCGCTTGATAAGCTTGTCCGCAGGGGTGATAGCGTCCATCTGGGACATATTGGTATGCATATGAAGCTCAACGCGCTTCTCCTCACAGGTGTCGCTCCTATCCTTTTTCTTCACAAGCATAATATCGTTTGCGCGTAGAACAAATTCATTGTCGAACGTGTCAAAATCCACTCTGCCGCGAATAATTGCAGTTGTTCCGTTTTTTAGTGCCGAAAGCACATTCTCGCTGTCCTTGTCAGCAAAATCCTTGATGGATATGGAGCCTGTGTAATCGGTAAGGCTGACTGTGGTTATGCGCTTTTCCTCGCCCTTTTTGTTTTTTATCTCCTTTTCGGAATAATCGAAAATATCGCCCCAGATAACAATACCGTTCTGCGGCTCGTAAATATCGCCGATATTCGTCACGCTGTCGGAAAAAATGCGCTTGCCCTTTATTATCTGCGCTCCCTCGCTCATTACGGGTATCGATTTGAAATCCACAGAAACTATCTCTTCCTTAGGAGGGGCAGAAAAAACAGGCTTCTGAGAAATGTCAGGGTCGGGAATGGGTATCGAGTTTTCATATGCCTGCTTCAGCTGCTCCTCATAGCTGTCCCGGGGAACCTGCTTTTCTATGAGCTTGACAGTTATCTTTACAGAAAATTCGTCATTTATAAGCTTTGAAAGAGCCGCCTCAAAGCCTGCACGGGATAAAAGCTCTGCCCCGCCGCGTTTCAGCTCGATATGGAGAATATTATCATCTATGTAATAAAATGCGCCGTTTAAATGACCGTTTATCACCGCCATATCCTGCTTTAAACGCAGTACCGCTTCTGCGGCATATTTAGCGTCAAGCATATCGGGAGTATAGCGGCAGTTTACCCGAAGAAGGTCAAGTCCCACTGCACGTGCGGCGGCACGTTCAAATTCATCGAGATTTTCAAAGCGCTGAAGCTGAGGGAAGGCAGCGTAAAGATACATTTTCCTGCCGTCCTTGCTTTTTGAGATACGAATCAGTTCTCCCCTGCCCACAGGATTGGGAATTTTATCGGTATATTCCGAAAACAGCTCTTTTATCAGCAATTCTTTTCTTCCTCCCGAAGTTTGTCTATCTCGCTCAGAAGCTCCCGTAAAACGTCCTCTTCCCTGACCTTCCGCAGAAGCTCGCCTTTTCTGAATATTACGGCACAGCCGTCTCCGCCGGCAATGCCGATATCTGCCTCTCTTGCTTCACCGGGACCGTTAACGGCACAGCCCATTACAGCAACGGTAATGTCAAGGGGAATGTCCTTTACCGCATTCTCCACATCTGCCGCCAGCTTCACAAGATCTATCTTTGTGCGTCCGCAGGTGGGACAGGATACAAATCTTACTCCGTGACCCTTTCCCACAGCCATAAGGATATCCTTGGCGGCAGCGATCTCCTTTACCGGGTCGTCGGTAAGGGAAACCCTTATAGTCTCTCCGATACCGTCGCAGAGGAGTGAACCTATTCCCACAGCAGATTTGATTATCCCCATTCTCTCTGTGCCTGCCTCGGTAACTCCTAAATGAAGGGGATACGCAGTCCTTTCTGCAGCAAGGCGGTAGGCATCTATCATAGTTTTGACGTCCGAAGATTTTATGGAGATCACTATGTCATCAAAATCGCATTTTTCAAGCAAAGCAGCATGGTTAACTGCACTTTCCACAAGAGCCTCAGCACAGGGTCTGCCGTATTTTGCAAGGAGCTCCTTTTCGAGAGAGCCTGAATTTACGCCTATCCTGATAGGGATATTCCTTGCCCTGCAGCAGTCCGCCACAGCCTTTACCCTGTCTATCCCGCCGATATTTCCGGGATTTATGCGTATCTTGTCAACTCCTGAAGCGGCACACTCAAGTGCTATCTTATGATTGAAATGTATATCCGCCACAAGAGGTATGGAGATCTTGTTTTTTATGGCAGGAATGAGCTTCACCGCCTCCATATCGGGAACGGAGGCTCTGATTATCTCGCACCCTGCCTTTTCAAGCATGACCGCCTGCCTGACGTTTCCTTCGATATCTCCCGCAGGCACATTCAGCATTGACTGTATATATATCTTGCTGCCGTCAAGGGTAAGACCTCCGACCTTTACGGGGTGAAGCTTTCTCATGATCTATCATTCCTTTAAATTCATCACACAAAAATATTTTTAACGTCATTGAAGGTCACAATGAGCATAAGTATCATAAGCAGCGCAAATCCCGCAAAATGCACCATTCCCTCAGTCTCGGCTTTGAAGGGCTTGCGGCGTATTGCTTCGATAATGAGAAATACCAGCCGTCCTCCGTCCAGAGCAGGGAGAGGCAGGAGATTAAATATTCCCACATTTACGCTTATGAGCATAGCAATATCCAGCAGATAGCCTATGTCGAAGCCCGATTCCTTGGCACTTTCGGAAATTACGGTAACTATACCTACAGGTCCCTGCAAATTGTTAAGCCCGTACTTTCCGGAAATAAGGTCTCTCAGGGACATAAGGATAAGACGGGAATAGTACATAAACTTGTTTGCTGCGGCAGGAATAAGCTCGGCAGCCGTAATATCCTTGAGATATACCTTAAAGTCATAATTAAGTACACGCGTACCCGTTTCCTCATCGATGGTAAGACCGAATTTCACTCCGTCAAGGGAAATTTTCTCACCGTTTCGCTCAACAACAAAATCCAGAACGCCGTCCTCGTCGTTTCTGAGCTGATAGATAATGTCGTTTGCTGTAAAAATGTGAAGTCCGTTGACCTTGACGATCCTGTCACCCTGAACCATTCCCGCAGCCTCGCAGCCCGAGCCGGGAGTAACCTCTGCAATGATGGTCGTGGTAAGCTTTCCGGAAACAAGAAAAATTATCAGAGCAATAATAAATCCCAGAATAAGGTTCATCACCGCACCTGCGGCAATAACAGCGATACGCCGTCCCACAGGCTTTTTGCGGAAGCTGTTTTCATCCTCCGACTCCTCGTCCTCTCCCATAGAGCAGAAGCCGCCCAAAGGCAGAAGACGTATGGTAAACAGCGTATTCTTTCCCTGCTTTTTAAATATGACAGGACCCATACCAATGGCAAATTCCTGCACATCAATACCGCATTTTCTTGCCACGATAAAATGACCGAACTCGTGAACAATAACTATCACGCAGAAGATCAAGACTGCGCTGACAATTGAAATAACTGTACTCATTTATTCCTCCGAACAGTAATATCAGCAAAATCTGCTGTTTATGTAATCCCTTGCTTCTGCATCGGCTGCAAGGACCGCTTCAAGAGTATCGGCAGCGCGGACGGTGATGTTATCAAGAGCGCCGCTGACTCCCCTGCCTATATCTCCGAAGCCTATCTTTCCTGCAAGGAAAAGCTCCACGGCTCTTTCGTTGGCACCGTTTACGATGCTTCCCGCAGTTCCTCCCGTTCTGGCAGCCTTAACAGCAGCCCTGAGGCACAAAAAAGTATTATAATCGGGCTTCTGAAAGGTAAGTGTGCCGTAATCGGTCAGCGAAAGCTTGCCCGAGAGTGATTCGCACCTTTCGGGATAGGTAAGAGCAAGCTGAATGGGTATCTTCATATCGGGAACTCCAAGCTGAGCGATCACCGCATTATCAGAAAGAACTACCGCCGAATGAACAATACTCTGCCGATGTACAACTATCTCCACCTGCGAAGGCGAAACGCCGAACAAATGACAGGCTTCAATAAGCTCCAGACCTTTATTCATCATCGTTGCGCTGTCAATGGTGATCTTTCGTCCCATAGACCAGTTAGGGTGACAAAGAGCCTGCTGGATAGTAACTTCTTCAAGCTCATCTGCCGTCATTCCGAAAAAAGGACCGCCGGAAGCAGTAAGAATAATGCCCTTCAGCTGCTTGTTAACGTCTCCCTGTACTCCCATAAGGCACTGGAAAACAGCGCTGTGTTCACTGTCAATGGGCAGAATGGTTATGCCCTTTTCTGCGGCAAGCTTCATTACGATATCTCCGCCTGCCACAAGAGTTTCCTTGTTGGCAAGAGCCACTTGGATACCGCTTTCGAGAGCGGCGATCGTAGGCTTCAGTCCCACCATTCCAACAACGGCGTTAACGGTAAGCTCCGCCGTTCTGTCCGACGCAAGCTCGCAAAGTCCGTCAAGACCTGCAAGTACTTCCGTATCGCTGTCCGCAAGGGCGTCTTTCAGAGGTTTATAGTATTTTTCATCGAATATGCAGACTCTTTTGATCTTAAATTCTCTTGCCTGTTCCGCCAGCCTTTTATAATTGCTTTTTACTGCTGCGGAATGGATCTCAAATCCATGACGGCGGCACACTTCCAATGTCTGCGTGCCTATGGAGCCGCCCGAGCCTAAAAGATTTATCTTTTTCATCATCATTCACCCAAAAAATCAAGGTGCTGTCCTGCCCCGAATTTACCCGAGCCGAAACAGCACCGATATTATTTCATCAGCTAACGGAATGAATAAATATTTTCTGACCGAAAGCGTTGAACACAAGCATTATATAGGGAAGAACAAAAAATACGCTGTCAAATCTGTCCACAACGCCGCCGTGACCGGGAAGAAGCTTTCCGTAGTCCTTGATGTTGTACTCGCGCTTCAGCAGAGAAGCAGAGAGGTCACCTACCATACTGATGACCGCGGCAATAAGCATTACTGCCGCCAGCGCAATATAATTCACATCAAAATCTATTCCCTTATACGTGTGCATAAAATACTTGTAACCCATTCCGAAAAGGACAAATACAAGCGCAGTGACTATAAATCCTCCCACAGCGCCCTCAACGGTTTTTTTGGGGGATATGTCGGGACAGAGCTTGTGCTTTCCGCAGGCAGTACCAACGAAGTATGCTCCTGCGTCGGGTATCCAGGCAGCCATAAGAGCCATTATTACATAACATATGCCGTGGATATCGCTCATATTCTTGAGGGACACAAGACAGGTTATGGAAAATGTGATAAGGCTTGTAACCGTCACCATGACTGCAAGCTTGTCAAAAGGCAGCTTTTTGTGATCTGCCACATACCCTGCAAACATAAAAAACACGATCAGGGAAGCAGCAAACATTCTCCACACTATCCCTATCTGGGGAAACCAGGTAAGCATGGGTATAGCTGCGGCAAAAAGCAGACACATTCCGAAATGAACGGGAAATTTTTTGCAGCCGCAGACGGTGAGTATCTCCTGCACAGACATTATAGCGATAAGAGACACAAATATCGGAAAAACCAGCGTGTTGTGAAGGCATAAGACCAGAATACCGACAGAAATGCCCACAACCGCAGTGATCAAGCGCTGTTTCACCTTTAAACACCTCCGAATCGTCTGCTGCGTGACGCATATGACTCAAGAGCCTTTTTAAGCTCTTTTTCGTCGAAGTCAGGCCACAGCGTATCAGTAAAATATAATTCGGCATATGCCGACTGCCACAGCAGAAAATTTGAGAGCCGCTGTTCTCCGCTGGATCTTATGATAAGGTCAGCATCGGGAGCCGAACCTGTATAAAGCATTCCCGAAAAGGTCTTTTCATCGATATCCTCAGGGCGGATATCCCCCTCAGCGGATAATGCTGCAAGACGTCTTGCGGCATAAATGATATCGTCTCTGCCGCCGTAATTCATAGCAAGCATAATAGTCATAGAAGTGTACTGAGCCGAATTTTTCTCAAGCTCGGTCATTCTGCAGCGAAGCTCATCGGGAAAAGGAGTCTTATCTCCGAGAAAGCGGATACGTGCTTTTTGTCCAGCAAACTTTTCCGCCTCGTCAAGGTACTCCTTGAAAAGCCTCATCAGAGCATCCACCTCTTCGGCAGGCCGCTTCCAGTTTTCGGTAGAAAAGGCGTAAAATGTAACATATGGGATACCTATCCTTCGGCAGGCATCAACAGTTTTTTTAAGCGCCTCTCCCCCTGCTCTGTGTCCCATGCTTCTTGGCAGACCGCGCTTTGCCGCCCATCTTCCGTTACCGTCCATAATAAAGCCGATGTGGCGGGGAAGAGCGGAAAACTCTACTTTATTTTCAGCAGCTCCTATAACTACACGTCCTCTCGATCGCTATTTAAAAGGACAGCTCAGACTGTCATTATCTCCTTTTCCTTAACTGCAACTGCAGCGTCAACGTCCTCAACAGCCTTGTCAGTTACCTTCTGGAGGTCCTTTTCAAGACCCTTCATATCGTCCTCGGTGATCTCGGAATTTTTCTTCATAGCCTTGAGCTTGTCAAGAGCGTCGCGTCTTGCGTTTCTGATGGTGACCTTTGCTTCTTCGCCTGTAGCCTTGACCTGCTTTACAAGCTCCTTTCTGCGCTCCTCGGTAGGCTGAGGGAACGCAAGGCGAAGGCATTTTCCGTCATTTGTGGGAGTAATGCCGATATCCGAAGCCTGAATAGCTTTTTCAATGTTCTTGAGAGCGGAAACGTCCCAGGGCTGGATAACGAGAACTCTTGCCTCGGAAACGCTGATAGCAGCCATAGCGTTGACAGCTGTGGGTGTTCCGTAATAATCTACCTGTACCTTATCGAGGATAGCGGGATTTGCTCTTCCTGCTCTGATGGTATCAAATTCTCTTCCGAGAGCTGCGAGGCACTTGTTCATTTTATCCTGAGCTGATTTGATCTGTTCGTTCATTTTAATAATTCCTTTCAATGTTAAATTTTATGCCGGGAAGATACGTAAATTTTTTTAATCCTCGGGTACCACAAGAGTTCCCACCGATTTGCCGATGCAGGCGTCATAAATGTTTTCGGGACGGCTGAGGTCGAAAACAAGAATGGGCAGATTATTGTCCTTGCACATCGAAGCAGCAGTGCTGTCCATAACAGCAAGATTTTTCACAAGGATCTCGTTGAATGTAAGCTTGTCATATTTAACAGCGTCATCATACTTATTGGGATCCTTATCGTAAACTCCGTCAACCATAGTAGCCTTGAGAACTATGTCAGCCTCGATCTCGGCAGCTCTGAGAGTGGAAGCGGTGTCAGTAGAGAAGAAGGGATTGCCTGTTCCGCAGCCGAAAATGACCACACGACCCTTTTCAAAATGACGGACAGCCTTATTTCTTATGTAAGGCTCGGCGACCTGCGGCATAGAAATAGCAGTCTGAACGCGCACGTCAAGACCCATAGACTCGAGAACATCGGCAACTGCGAGAGCGTTCATGGTAGTTGCAAGCATACCGATGTGGTCTGCTCTGGTCCTGTCCATAGCGCCGCTTGAGCGGCCTCTCCAGAAATTGCCGCCGCCGACTACGATACCCATCTGAACTCCTGCCTCGACGCATTTCTTGATGCTTGCGCAGATAGGAGTGATAACACCGTAATCAAGTCCGTTTTTCTTATCGCCTGCAAGAGCCTCTCCCGAGAGCTTGAGCAGGACTCGCTTATATTTGATCTGATCGTTCATTTGCGATATACTTCCTTTCACGATACAGTTTTCACTATTCATTTTACACTATTTTACTCAGAATGTAAAGCGTATTTTGTAAAAATTTATCATCCTTACAAATTATTTCACATATTCATCAAAAATACTTTCGCAGGCTGAATTGTCACAGGTAACTGCATATATGTAATAACCGTTCTTTTCAGCGGAAAAATAATTATCAAGCTTGTCAAATTCGTCGGGATTATAGCCTTCGAAATCCTTTTTTCTTGTCTCTATCCTCTTTTCGGCAGCACTTTTTATATCATCAGCGCTCATTCCGTCTGTATTTATTACAAACACCTCATCGGCAAATCCGCCTGAGCCGCATATGTACATTGAAAAATCACAGCCGTCGGGAATTGTCAGATCGAGATACATTCCTATCCTGTCTGCTCCGACCTCCGCCATAGAGGGAAGCTCCACCGCAGCCATGACCGCATTGGCGATATCCCCGCATAACACGGTTCCTGAAGAAGCTTCCGTCTCCGTTTGCCCCGTTTCGTCCAAGGTCACCGCAGCCTCTTCCGAAGCAGATATCTCGGTGTAAGCGCCGCTTGCCGCAGGTTGGTTGTCCGACTCCCCCGAGCAGGCGGAAAAAGTAAGCGCACACAATGCCGCACAAGCGGCAGCTAAGGTCTTTTTCATATTACTATCCTCATCAATCTGTATTATTCAGCGCCTTGGCAAACAGCCGAAGCCCTGTTGTTTTCATTATTCGCTGTAAACGTGTGAAAGCAGGAAATCCAGCATCAGCCTGTAGGTGGATTTCATAAAATGGATACCGTCCGCCTCGGCGTATTCCTCGGGAAAACGTCCGTCGCTGCCCTTCAGAGCCGTGTTCAGATCAACAAAATAAACACAGCGGTTGTTGGCAAATTTAAGGAGGTCGGAATTAAAGCTGTCGATATCCGAATTAAGAATGGGATTATCCTCGTTAGTCTCCCTCGCTCCCGTTACGGGCGGAACGGAGATGATGTAAATGTTTGTCTTTTCCCTGTCGATGCTGTCGATAAAATCCCCGTAAGCGGCAAGAAGCTGCTCATCGGTATACATTCCGAGAAGATTTAGCCCAAGCAGAACATAAAGATTTTCGGGAGCCGCAGCATTTATCTTATCTGCCGCAAGTATCTCGCTGCCGTCGGGATTTGTAAGAGGCGTGGTGTTGATGCTCATAACGCTCATACCCACTCCCGCAGCTATCCTGTCCTCTGGAATGAAGCCGTATGAACCAAGCCCAACGATAAGCGAATCTCCTGCAAACATACAGCTATCGAAATAGCTTTCATCCTTCGGAGAGCTTTGAGCGATGGGGTTGATATCCGCCGTAGAAGTGCGCTCTGCTTCATCGGAAACATTTTCCTCGGTGATGGAGACGATCTCGCCATCATGCTTCTGAGGAAGCTCATCGCTTCTCATATACAGAGCAAAGCAGGCGATAAAGCTTGCAAAAACAAAAAGAAGAACAAAAGAAATACGGAATTTCATTCCCTTTTTTTTCTTTCTTTCGTAATAAGACGACAATTTAATTTCCCTCTTTCCGAAAATTCTGCAAAGCTAAATTTATTATACTACATACTCGGACAAAAATCAACATTTTGATAAATTAAAATTTTATTAACAGTCAAACGCCTCCGTATGTACTGCAAAGACATATGCCTGCCGCCTCTGAAACAGGCATATATCTCTGCAATTTTCTCAGCCTGCCGCATTTTCGGCACATTCGAGCATGGTATCAGCAAAAATGGCATATCCTCTTGTGGGGTCCCTCACAAAAACGTGAGTTACCGCGCCGACCAGCTTGCCGTCCTGGATAATGGGACTTCCGCTCATTCCCTGGACTATCCCGCCTGCCTTGTCCAGCAACCGTTCATCGGTAATGCGCACCACCATATTTTTCCCTGCCTCCGAAGCCTTCAGATCCACCTTTTCGATCTCCACGCTGTACTTTTTCGGAGATGAACCGTCCACCGTAGCGTAAATGAACGCCTCGCCGGTTTTTATCTCCTGCCTCATAGCCACAGGGACCGCGCTGACCATAGAAGGACATTTATCCATATAGCCGTAAATGCCGCATTCGGAATTGAGAACAAGACTTCCGCAGGACTTGTCCGAAGTAAACATTCCGATAAGCTCACCCGGGGAGCCTGCCGAGCTTTTCTTTATCCCGCTTATATAAACGTCCGCAGCCTCGCCGCTGGACATAGTGAGCATCTCGCCTGTGTCCGAATCGCATACGGGGTGTCCCAGACCCGCAAATATTTTTGTTGACGGGTCATAAAACGTGATAGTCCCTATACCTGCGGAGCTGTCACGCACCCACATTCCCGCGTGATAGGTGTCATCGGCAGCAGACTTGTCAGGCTTCAGAAATACCACCCTGCTCTCACCGTCTCTGACAAGCTCCACTCCAAGAGTCCTGCCGCCGCTCTCACCGATTATGCGGCTCACGTCCTTGTTTGAGGAAACAGTCTTTCCCGAAATGCTGATGATGATGTCGCCCTCGTTTATTCCTGCCTCACGTGCGGGCGATGTGACTCCACCGCCGTTGTCAAAGCCAGTAAGCTCAACCACAAGCACGCCCTCCGTAAGAAGCTTAATGCCGAAAGGAGTGCCGCAGGGAACTACCACAGGCTCGCTGACCTCAGTCACATTGACATTTTTTATGGGGAATACTCCAAAAAGTCTGAGCTGCTCTGTCCTTTCCGCCACAGCTCCTTTCATAGAAGAAGCGCTGAATATGGTATTTTCCGAAGCTTCGATGTCATAGCTTTCGGGAATTATCCTGTCCGAACGGACTTCAATATGCTCGTTTATAATAAGGCTTCCGCCCTCGGCAACGCAGTAATTGTCGGGCAAAGCGCAGTTATAGTATATTATACTTCCCGTCAGTGCCGCCAGTGCCGTACACGCCGCACCGCGGAACATCTTCAGTGCAAAATTCATATAGACTTCCTCTCCGCAGCGTCCGCCGCATTTGGTGATAAAGCGCCTGTTGTGAAACGCCTCACAGGATTAATATTTGCTCCTTGCAGAAAAATATAAGAGTTTTATATTCTATAATTTTAATCCCATTCTTTAAAAAAAGAAGTCGGAATTAGCAGACCGATATAATCTTCACAGTAATCGTTTTATTTTTTTCTGTAAATTGAAAAAAATTGTTGCACTTTAAACCATTTTGTGGTATAATATTTTTTATAACCGGACTGTCGGACAGGCAGCCTGAAACGGATCATTTTATCAAAGGAATGTATAATATTATGGAAATCCTCAGAAAGGCTTCACTTGTGCTTGGCTGCATCGCATTTGCCGTATGCTGTCTGTTTTTGAACCTCCTCGGCGGAATTGCGCTTTATACCAATAATTACCAAAACGCAGGCATGAGCCTGATGATTTCCGTAGGCGTGCTCCTTGCCGCCTTGATATTTGCCTTTTTCCGAAAAGGGATATGGAACCTCCTGTCGCTTGTTTTCAATATTGCGGGAACATTGCTTTACATCTACCCTATCGCCGTTCTTAATGGCATACCAAATTCAAATGTTCCCCGCTCAAGCATAGAAATACTCACCTCCAGAATATACCCGGCAGTGCTTGTGACCATACTGCTTCTCACCGCTGTTTTTGCCGATTTCTTTTCCTATGACCGCTCAGCCGAACGTGCAAGGAAGAAAAGCGAAAAGCTCAGAGAGCGCAGCCGAAGCCTTACAGACGATGAAAAGATCGTTTAATTTTACACTTGAAAGGACGGTTTTCCAATGAGCGTAACAATCAAGGACGTTGCCAAAGCTGCAGGAGTATCTGTAGCGACCGTATCCCGTGTTCTCAATAACAGCGCAGCAGTATCCGAAGAAACCGCAGCAGCGGTAAACGAAGTTATCAAGGAGATGGGATACAGCCCGAATTTTCTGGGAAGAAATCTCCGAAAATGCGAGACCAATAATATCCTTGCCATTCTCCCCTCCACAGAGCACACAGTCTACAGCGATATAATCAAGGGAATGCAGGACGCCGCATACCCGAATTACGATATTCTCCTCAGTACCAGCAACAGCTATCTGGGAACTGAGATGCGACTGCTTGAAATGCTTTTCAACCGCACCGTTGACGCAGTAGTCCTTCTGGGAACACAGCTTGAGGCGCAGACCTTAAACGATCTGAATAAGAGGTATAACATAGCATTGTGCTGCGAGCGGGTCTCGGACGCAAAGGTGCTGACCGTTACAATAAATAACGAAGAAGCCGCATACGATGCTGTAAAAATGTTCCTTGAAAAAGGTAAAACAAAGATTGGCCTTGTGACAACAGGAGGAAATACCGACGCTCTTTCATCTGCCGACCGCGAAAAGGGATATATCCGTGCGCTTTCGGAATATGGCATAAAACCCGAGGAAAAATACATTTACAGATGTTCCTATGATTATACCGACGGACGTGAAGCACTGAAATATTTTATGACCTTAGACGAAATGCCACAGGCAATATTCTGTATATCAGACCTTCTTGCCGCAGGTGTGATAAAGCAGGCGTTCAAAGAGGGTATTGCAGTAGGAACAGAGCTTGAGGTGTGCGGCTTTGACAACATCAGCCTCAGCGAAATGTACACTCCCGGGATAACCACAGTTGCCCAGCCGGGCTACGAAATGGGCAGGACAGTGATAAACAAGCTCCTCGACAATATGCACAGCACCGTAAAAAACAACGATATGATAATCCTCGATCATAAGCTTGTGATACGAGGCTCTGCAAAATAAAATTTTTCCGAAAGGACCCTTTCAGAAATGATCTACACCGTCACCTTCAATCCCGCCGTGGATTATGTTCTCCGTCTGAGCACCCTGTCCCGGGGCGGGATAAACCGCACCTTATCCGAAGAGATATGCTGGGGAGGAAAGGGCATCAACGTTTCCACCGTTCTGAAAATGCTCGGCACCAACAGCACAGCACTGGGATTTACCGCAGGCTTTACGGGCGAAGCGCTTGAGAACGCTGTTAAAAGTATGGGCATCGACTGCGATTTTATTCGTCTTGAAAAAGGCGTAACAAGGATATGCGTAAAGCTTTTTGAAACTGAAAGCTCCGAAGAAACGGAAATAAACCCGGGCGGTCCCGAAATAGACGGACAGGCAATAGATAAGCTGCTTCATCAGCTTGACAGGCTGTCCTGTGGCGATATACTCGTCCTTGCGGGAAGCGTTCCGAGATCTGTTCCCAACGATATTTACGAGATAATCTGCAAAAGGCTGGAAAACAGCGGCGTTCTCATTGCCGCCGACGCTTCGGGAGAGCTTCTCACAAAGCTCCTGAAATATAAGCCCTTCCTCGTCAAGCCCAATCATCACGAGGTAGGAGAGATATTCGGCTGTCAGATATTTAACGCCGACCAGGCGGAGGCATGTGCGCTTCAGCTCAGAGTCATGGGTGCAGCAAACGTTATCGTCTCTATGGCAGAAATGGGCGCTGTTCTTGCCGCCGAGGATTCAAACGTCTATAGGATAGGTTCGCCCAAAGGAACAGCCGTAAATTCCGTAGGTGCAGGCGACTCAATGCTTGCAGGCTTTCTGGCAGGATATCTCAGAACGAATAGCTTTTATGAAGCTCTAAAATGGGGTACAGCGGCAGGCAGTGCCACAGCATTTTCCAAAGGTCTTGCCGACAGAGATACATTTGACCGATTATTAAAGGAGATTTCACAATGAACAGGATAGCACGATTTGAAAAGGTTTCCCTGCAGCAGTTCACCGCCGACGCCAAAAAAAGCTTCCCTGACCTCACCGATGATGAATGTAAGGACATTTACGAAAAGATCAAGCTGCCCGTAAGAGCCACCGCAGGCTCGGCAGGATACGATCTTTTCATACCTCTCACAGTCACCCTGCAGCCCAATGAGACTGTCACCATTCCCACAGGCATCAAAGCATTTATCGAGAACGGCTGGTTCCTGATGTGCTGTCCGAGAAGCGGTCTGGGCTTTAAATACCGTCTCAGGCTCAACAACACCGTAGGGATCATCGACAGCGATTATTATTATGCCGATAACGAAGGACACATTCAGATAAAGCTCACCAACGAGACAAACGAGGGCAAGACCATAACCATGGAACAAGGCAGTGCATTCTCACAGGGCATTTTCATTCCCTTTGGGATCACCGAAGATGACTGCGCCGACAATGTCCGCACAGGCGGCTTTGGAAGCACATCAAAATAATCTCTGCCTGTTTTATATTATAGCACATTTGTATCGATTTGTCAATATAAAATCAGAACAAATGATGTGATTATAAAAAAATCGTATAGATAAACAAAATCCAAGCCATCATCTTATCAAAATAGCACATATAATCCAAAAAGACTGCTGCAAATAAATGCAGCAGTCTTTTTATACTAATAACCAATTGTTCTATGGATAAAGACGGTGGATAGAATACG
>NZ_JBJERV010000049.1:0-37937 GCF_051882455.1 Huintestinicola sp.
GTTTTCAAACTATTATACTACATTATTACCCGCTTGTCAAGAGGTTTTTCTTATTATTTGAAAATAACAGTATTGAAAAGCAAAAGAGGATATGATATAATAAATTAAACGATAGTCATTTATTTAGAAAATGCAGAAGAGCTTTTCATCGGGTCGGATATTGCAAAGCCCGACAGCTTTGAGAAGATCATGAAATGACGTCAGAAAATTGTACGATAAAAATTTACAGGGAGGAAGAAATTATGCCCAGAATAAAGCATATAAAAGCAGATCTGCTTTCCGATGAAGAGCTTACCGCCGTATCGGATATGTTCGATAAGGCTGAGCGGAAAATGGACGAAAAGCTTATGGAAGAGATAGCCCGCCGCAAAGAAGGTATGGTGAAAAACAGTACGGGATTGTGGGTGCCCTATGAGCCGGATAAGCAGTAATATGATATGAACACAGCGCTTCGGCTTAGCCCGTTTTATTCAAAAAAATGCAGACCGTCATTTCTCTCGTGACGGTCTGCATTTTTTTCTGTCAGTTTTGGAAATTTCGATCTGTCCGATCTGGTTATTGGAATTATTTACCGGCGATCATATCCGCAGTCTTAGCCTGCTCGTAAGCCATATCGTAGAAATGCTCCTGACTGTTTGTTTTTTCATTGTCATTTTCCACGCGGACATAATTTCCATCGCTGCGGAGCTCCCTTGCCTGAATGTTGTCCGACATTATCTTATCAAACATATAAACTATCTGCTCTCTTATGCATTCATCATAAACGGGGGCTGCGACTTCAACTCTGCGGAGAGTGTTTCGTGTCATAAGATCGGCAGATGCAATATAAATTTTTGCCGATTCACCTCTGCCGAAAATATAGATCCTCGAGTGTTCAAGGAAACGACCCACAACGCTTATCACCCTGATATTTTCCGTTTCGCCGGAAACGCCCGGGATAAGACAGCATATTCCTCTCACGGCAAGCTCGATTTTAACTCCTGCCTTTGAAGCCTTGATAAGCTCGTCAATAATGGTCTTATCGGTAAGAGAATTTATCTTCACGCCGATATATGCATCTTCGCCCTTTCCGGCAAGAGCTATCTGCTCGTCTATCATTTCAATTACCCTGTTCTGGAGGCAGTTTGGTGCAACAAGAAGAGCTTCGGAGGATTTTACCGTTGTGTCGGAAGCAAGGGCATTGAATACATCGTTGGCATTTCGTCCGATGGTGCTGTCTGCGGTCATAAGGGACAGGTCGGTATAGATACGGGCAGTTTTTTCGTTGTAATTTCCCGTGCCGATCTGTGTGTAATATTCAGGTTCACCGTTAATATTTTTCGTGATAAGGCACAGCTTTGAATGGACCTTGAAGCCGTTCAGACCATATATTACCGTACAGCCCGCAGCCTCAAGACGGCGAGACCATTCGATATTGTTTTCCTCGTCAAATCTCGCCTTCAGCTCAACAAGGACAAGCACGTTCTTGCCGTTTTCGGCGGCTTCGATAAGAGCGTTTACCACTTCGCTGTTTTTTGCGACTCTGTAAAGGGTCATTTTTATGGATACAACATCTTTATCGCAGGCTGCTTCGTGAAGCATATTCAAGAAAGGCTTTATGCTGTCAAAGGGATATGCAAGGAGCTTGTCTCTTTCCCCGATCTGCTCAAGGATAGGTCTGCCCTCAACAAACTGCGCCGACTTCTGGGGTATTCTCTTTGGATAGAAAAGCTCGGACTTCTGCCGCAGGTGATCCTGCAGGTCATACACAAAGGAAAGGTCGAGAGGAGATATATTGCGGAAAACATATTTCCGCTCAATGTCCATATATCTGCAAAGCTTCTCGACTATCTCCTCGTCAAGCTCTCTTGAAAGCTCAAGACGAACGGGAGAAAGTCTTTTCCTCTGCCTGATGATATCCGCCATAAATTCACGGTAGTCCAGGTCCTCATCGTAAAGTGCGTCTGCGTCAATATCCGCATTTCTTGTAACACGCATAAGTGATTTTGATTTAACGGTATATTCCTTGAACACCCGGGGAACAAAATGCAGTATAAGCTCCTCGGAAAGGATATATGTACCGCTGTTTTTGCCTACCTCGATAAGACGGGGGATAACACCGCTGCCGCAGGGGATTATTCCGATCTTTTTCTTTCCGCTTTTCTTTTCAAGCACAGCCGCCGCATAGATATCCTTGTTTTTGAGGAATGGGAAGGGCTGCCTTTCGCCCACGATAACGGGAGAAAGAAAGGGGGCTATTTCCGAATTGAAATATTCCTCAAGATGCTCATTTTCCTTTTTGTCAATGTTTCTGAAATTGACTATTCTGACGTTGTGTTCCTCAAGCCTGCCCATCAGCTTGCCGTAAACGATGTCTTTACGCTCGTTTAGGGTATGAACCCTGTCAAGGACTGCGTCAAGCTGCTCCCCGGCGGTCATATCAGTCTTATTTTCACGGATATTTTTATCAACAAGCATCTGGTCGATAAGGGAGCCTACTCTCACCATAAAAAATTCGTCCAGGTTGCTCTGATAGATAGACACGAAGGAAAGCCGCTCGCAAAGAGGATTTTTCTCGCTTTCAGCCTCCTCAAGAACTCTCTCGTTGAATTTCAGCCAGGAAATTTCCCTGTTCATATAAACCTTTTTTTCGCACACTGCTGTTTTGCTCATTTCAAATCGCTCCATTTCCCTGCATTGTTATCCTAATGCACATCAGTAATTATAACGCCCTTTTGTAAAATCTGAAATCAGGGTAATGTATGATCTGTGTAAAATTATCGAAGCAAAAAGATCCGCACACATTTCTTGTGAAGACAGGTTCTCATATCACATACAGCGCATAAAACATTCTGTGCCTGCCTTTTCCTACAACTGCTCCTATCAGGCTCCTGTCCGGTCCCGATATATCGTAAATTTCTTTTGGCACACATATAAGCACAGGTCCCGAGCATACATAAAAATAATCCTTTGAATCATCGCCCGAATTGTCCGTAAACAGGCGTGTTCCGTCTATCCTGAACGAGACTGCACGGATATTTTCTCTTTGCTTTACACATTTCATCACACGATGGAGCCTGATACTTTCCCTTATTATTGAATAAGTGAAATAGCAGAACACAGCGGCAGGCAGAGAAATAAAAACAAGTATCTGACTGATCTTAAATCCGAAGCTCAGACATATTAAAACGAAAAGCAAAGCAAATACGTCCATAATTACCGATGGCAGCAAGGGAGAACGGCTCAGCTCATTTTTCTTAACGGCATACTTAAGCTTTCGGAAAAATTCATCGTCGCATTCTGCCGCATTGTCATAAGAAGCTGTATTTTCAAAATTACGGCAGATCGCTCCGTTGTGGGTCTGGATATTGCCGCTCTTGTCCAATCCCTTCTTTTCGTTTTTATCAATTCTCCTGTAAAATACCGGATTTGAATAAACCATAATTATGACCATTCCTTTCTTGAGAGTTTTGTTTCTTTGTCGGCAGACAAAGGAACAAAACTCGGTCCCCTGATCTTTGATTTTCAAACTTTTCTCCCCTTAAAAATGTAAAAGTTCTGCAAAGCATATTTTAATTTTAATCGCTCTGTGTAAAATCCGAAATCGTCCGAATGTAAATTTTCAGAAAAGCTGTTTTTGGACTTTATCTGCGATCTCTCCGGGATTTTACATAAGTGTGATAGTGGATTTTACATAGGTATATTACAATTATTTATAATTATTTTTCAAAATGCAAAGCTGAGCATTATTAAAAGAAAGAAGAAAAAATGTATGAAAGTATATAATCACCTTTATAAGAACAAGCAGAAATTTGATGTTTTCCTCAATGGCACAGGAATTGACAGAAGCAAGCAGGCGCTTATCCGAATACACAGCTCGGTCCATTCGGCTGAGGAAATAAGCACACTGTCGGCGGAGATAGGCAGGCTGCTGCCTAACGCAAGAATTATCGGCTGCTCCACGTCGGGAGTTATTCTTGACGGAAAGATATTTCCGGATTCCTGCCTTGTGTCAATCACAACTTTTGATAAATGCGGAGTGGAGTCTGTTTTCATTGATAAGCCCAAAAATGAAAAACAATTATGCGCGGAGCTTTCCGAAAAGCTTATCAAAGGCAGGAGCGGTTTTCTGCTTATCTTCCTGCCTGCGGGATATACCAAGGGAATAATGCTTGCCGACCTGATAAATGAAAAAGCTCCCGGTGTAAAAATGCTGGGCGGAGCGGCAGGCTATAAAGCGAAGAAACGCCGTTCTTATGTGCTTGAAGGCAGTATGACCTCCGATAAGGCGGTCTCGGCGGCATTTATTTCTTCCGATGAGCTGTACGTATATGAGAATTTTGTGTGCGGCGCCGACAATTCGGGAAAAAGCTGTACGGTGACAAAATCACACAAATGCTGTCTTGAAAAGATCGACGGAGTGAGCGGCGCAAAATGGTATTCGGAATTTCTCGATAAAACAGAGCTTGAAAATGACCCCGAGCTTTCGGTCTTATTTCCGATAATAAGGGAAGATGATATTCAGATACCGTATTTTGTGAAATACGAGCATAAAAAAGAAGAACGTCCGGAGCTTTCCTGCGAGCTTCCGAATGGTTCGAGAATTTATTCGGGATATTTTGACCCTCAAAAAACTCTGGGTGAAATGCGGACGGTCTATAAGGAACTGAAACAAGCACCCTCGGAGCTGCTATTTGCATATGATTGTCAGTCGAGAATGATAGTAATGCACAGCTGCGCAAAATGGGAAACGGAGCAGTTTACCGCCACCAACATCAGCGGCGCACTGCTGTCGGGAGAGATAGTACAGAGAGATAACAAAAATTATTTTGCTAATTTTACCTTTGCCGTTGCCTGTCTGTCTGAAAACGAAAGCGCTCATATTCCACTCAGAAGCAGAGATTTTTCCGACTCCTCGGCTATTCGTCAGAACAATGTGAAGGCGGTGAATTATCTGCTTGCTTCGGGAAACAGACAGCTGAACGAGCAGCTTGAAAATCAGCAGAACAAGATAAAAAATTCTCTTCTCCGGAATGAAGCGCTGGGGCTTGATAATCAGTTCTGCTATCTCGGCGAAAGAGAGAATATACACCTGGATAAGATAGCTCTGTATGTTCTGAACAATGAAAAAATGGTAAAGCTGTTCGTGGGACGAAAGGAAATTTTTGAAGAACTGAAAAAGGTTTACGGCAATGTTTCCGCAAGGCTCAATGAGTACGGAAACATTCATATTTACAGCTATGAGACCTCGTCCCTGCTTATTGCTGCCGACGATAGCATAAGCACGGATAAATTTGAAAAAATTGCAGAGGACACGCTCAGATATCTTAATTCTATCTCATTAAATGATGTTCGTCTGTCCTATGAATGTGCTGCCGTGGAGGATAAAAATGAGCCGCTCCACAAGGCGGAAACAGCCTTGCAGTACGGCTCGGAGCATAATATGTCCTTTGTAAAATACGGACAGATCGCCGACAGCATAATGGATAAAACGGAAGAGATACACATCCTTCAGGTCATACGTGACGCACTTTCGGAGGAGCGTGTGGTGCCCTATTTTCAAGGCATCTACGATAATGCCGAAAAGCGCTTCGGACTGTACGAATCGCTGATGAGGATATCGGATAAAAACGGTAAGATATATTTTCCCGGTCAGTTTCTTCCTGTTGCAAAAAAATATGACCTTTACGAGCTGCTGTCGGTGATAATGGTGAAAAAAGTGATGAAAATGTTTATTGACAGCGATGTAAAGGTGACTGTAAATCTCAATGTCCGTGATATTTACGACCGTGAAATGATAAAGGTCATTTTCAAATATCTGAACAAAGCCGCTCACCCCGAGAATTTTATTTTCGAGCTGGTTGAATCGGAGGAGGTCACCGATTATCAGTACATAAAGGAATTTGCCGACAGGATACATGAAAAGAATGCAAAGATAGCCATTGACGATTTCGGCAGCGGTTTTTCAAATCTTATGCACATTATCCGCATTGACGCTGATTTCCTGAAGATCGACGGCGAAATAATCCGCTCTATCTGCGATGATGAAAAGTGCAGGCAGTTTGTGGGAATTATCACAAGCTGGTGCGGCAATCAGCAAAAGCAGGTAATTGCCGAATTTGTGGAAAATGAAAGGATACAGAGCATCATTGAAGAAATGGGTATAAGATACTCTCAGGGATATTATTTTTCAAAGCCTGAGCCCCGGGAGCACTATCAGAACAACGAATAGCTCATACTGTTACCGTACCAATGCTATTTTTTCATATATTTATCAATACCTTTTAGGAGGCGTTATACTAATCTTTAATCGGTCAAAGCCGTTTGTCTGCGTTGACATAAAATTACCTGTGTGATATAATAATTTTAACTTGCTTTTAATCAGAATTTTATCCCGTCAGCACGGGAATTTTAATGCTGATATGTTATAATGCATAAGGCGGTTAAAAAATGATCCACTTCCGCTTTGAATGGGGTATTTTTATGAAACGTTATGAGCTTACGGCGGCACAGCAAAATATAGATGAACTTCAGAGATTTTACAGGGGTACAAGCATTTCGGTCCTTTGCGGAGCGGTCATTTTTGAGGAAAAGCTTGAAAGGGATATCCTTATGCAGGCATTATGTATCCTTATCCGAAGGAATGAGGCTCTGCGGCTCAGGTTTTGCACCGAGGGCGGAAAAACGGTGCAGTATGTAAGCGGGGAATACGGCGATGGGATATGCTTTAAAAAATTTTGCTCACGGGACGAGATGAGAGCGTATTGCAGCGAGCAGGCGCGTATACCCTTTGAGATGAACGGCTCGGAAATGTGTCGGATAACCGCTTTTGAGCTGCCCGACAGGTCGGGGATAATGCTTTGTGCGAGCCATCTTATTGCTGATGCGTGGACATACAGTATCCTTGCAAAAGAGGTTTATGAAATATACAGCGGGCTTTGCGTGGGAGAAAGCATTGACGGCGGGGTGCACAGCTTTACCGAATGTATCGGGAAATATAACGAATATCTGTCATCGGAAAAATATAAGGCTGACTGCAAATACTGGTCGGAGAAATACAGCTGTGATATTGAAGAAACTCCCGTAAGGATATGCCGAAGGGGCAGTGCGGGGGCGGCTGCGGACAGGTATACTTTATCTTTATCGGCGGAGCTTTCACAGGCGGCGGATATGTTTTGCAGGGAAAACTGCATTTCATCGGCAGCGCTTTTTGAAAGCGCAGTGCTCATTTATCTTTCAAAAATAAACAGGGAGAGCCGCGCCGTCACCATAGGCGTGCCTGTGCTCGGAAGGAGCGGCGCAAAGGAGAAAAGCACCGCAGGAATGTTCATTTCCACCATACCCCTTACCGAGGCGGTATGTGCAGATGAAAGCGTAATTTCTCTATGCAGAAAAACTGCGGATATCCACAGGGAGAGCTTCAGGCACATAAGGCTCCCATACGGCGATATCCTGCGCATGGCAAGGGAACGGACAGGCTTTTCGGGACGGCTTTTTGATGTTATGGTAAGCTGTCAGAACGGAAAGACTCATATCCCCGCAAAAACCGAATGGTTCTCAAACGGATACTGTGAAGTGCCGCTGGCTATACACATTGACGACCGTGACAGCCTTGACAGCTATACTGTCACCATTGAATATCAGACGGATATTTTTCCCTGTCGTGATGAAATACGGCTTTTGGCGGAAAGGCTAAAGCATATTATCGGGCAGATGATATCTGACGGGGAAAGGGCTGTGAAGGATATTTCTGTTCTTCCCGATGAAGAATTTGAAATGCTCGTTCATGGCTTTAACAGCACAGCCGCCGCATATGAAAAGGATAAATGCGTTTACGAAGCATTTTCCGAGCTTGCGGCAAAATATCCCGACAAGGTCGCTCTTGTTTTCAGACAGAAGGAATATACATACGGACAGCTTGACAGTATGTCCGACGCTCTGGCGCATTTTCTGCATGAGAAGGAAATCGGCGCAAATGACGTGGTGCCCATAATTTCCCGCAGGAGCCCCTATATCATTATTGCAATGCTTGCGGTTTTAAAGGCGGGGGGCGCTTATATGCCCGTTTCTCCCGACTATCCTGCGCAGAGAACGGAGTATATGATAAAAAGCGTACAGGCAAAGCTTGTGCTGACCTGCGGCTGCAGTTGTGGGGCTGTGGAGGAGATAAAGCTTGAGGCTTTTGATTATTCGTACAGCTCTCAAGCCGCACTAAACACGGCTTGCCCCGATGATATGTGCTATGTGATATTCACATCGGGTTCGGAGGGAAAGCCGAAGGGCACGGCGGTCACTCACAGAAATGTGATGAATTACTGCTCACGAAATGAGTTTAATGTGGCAGGCAGGATATTAAAAAAGGATATAACGAGCATCGTGTCGGTGACGGACATCGTATTTGATATTTTCGTGACGGAAAGCATCCTGCCGCTTTTAAATGGTATGGTCATATATCTTGCGGACGATGAGCAGGCGGTCTCACAGAAGGCGCTGGGCAGGCTTATTTCGGAAAGCGGTGCGCAGGTATTGCAGACTACTCCCACAAAAATGAAAAGCTTCCTTTTTGACAAAAATGACCTGGGTTATCTTTCCTCTCTCCGAACCGTTATTCTGGGCGGCGAAGAGCTGCCTGCGGGGCTTTGTGCGGAGCTGAGAAAATATTCGGGTGCAAATATCTACAACATCTACGGTCCTGCGGAAACTACCGTATGGTCATCGCTTGCGCCTGCGGATGAAAATGACATTACTGTGGGAAAGCCTGTGGCTAATACCCGGATATATATCCTTGATGATAAGCTGACGCCTGTGCCTGTGGGAGTAATGGGCGAGATATGCATATCGGGTGACGGTGTTGGGAAAGGGTATATAAATGCTCCCGTGCTTACGGCGGAAAAATTCCTGCCCGACCCATTTTCCGACGGAGATATGATGTACAGAACGGGGGATATGGGACTGATACGCTGTGACGGAAATATTGAGTTTCTCGGCAGGCGTGATAATCAGATAAAGCTTCGTGGACTGAGGATAGAGCTGGGGGAAATAGAAAGCGTTATGAGCAGCTTTGATGGCATTGAACACGCTGCTGCGGTATGCAGGAATGACAGCAGGGGAGAAAAGCTTCTTGCAGGCTTCTATACCTGCAGAAACGGTACAGATGAAAGAGCGCTCCGTACTTATATGTCGGAAAGACTGCCATCTTATATGATACCGAACATATTCATCAGGCTTTCCCGTATGCCGATGACGCAAAGCGGAAAGATCAACAGGAATGAACTGCCCTCGCCCGAGCTTAATACTGCTCTTTCCCACAGAAAATATACTGCTCCCGAAAATGAGACCCAAATGCAGCTGTGCCGTGTCTTTGCAAAGGTGCTCGGTATTCCCGAGGTGGGAACGGAAGAGGATTTCTTTGAGCTTGGAGGCGACAGCTTTTCCGCTATGGAATTTGCAGCTATTGCCGAGGACATGGGTTTTCCTTTTTCGCCCCGAAGCGTATATGAATACCGCACCGTTAAAAAGCTTTGCTCCGTTATTTCGGAGAAGAAAAAACGGAAAACGGTACATAAAAAAATAAGCCGCTTTCCGTTAAAAAGGACGGAAGGCGACTTGAGACTGTTTAAAATGTTCGTTTGGCTGACAAAAAAGATATATAAATTTGAAGTGTCGGGCATTGAGAATATTGACCTCCATAAAAAATATATTTTCTGCCCTAATCACGAAAGCGACCTTGACTGTATGTGGGTATGGGCGGCTCTCAGCGGGCATATTGACATAAATGACGCCTGCGCGCTTATCGCGGCGGAGCATCTTGACAAAGAGGTCTCACGGCGTGTTTTCAGGCTCTCGGGAGGTATCCCTATTGACAGAAGGGGGGATTTTTCAGCTTCTCTGAAACGGGCGGTATCGGTTTTGAAAAATGAAAAAAGATTTCTGCTTATTCACCCTGAGGGCACCCGTACCAGAGACGGAAGGCTTGGCTCCTTCAAAAAGGGTGCGGCTTTGATATCAAAAAGCTCGGGTGCTGCTATCATTCCCGTTTATATCGGCGGGGCGGGGAAGATATATCCCGTTAACAGGAAAATACCGAGAATATTTGACGCTTTCGGAATGAGAAAATATCCCCTTCGCATAGCTTTCGGCACGCCTGTGGAGCCTGACAGCAGACCTGCGGAGCTTATTACCGAGGAGGTAAGGCGGCAGATATGCGATATGAAAAGGAATGGGTGACTGCGCAGAAATATAAATTCGGCAGGGTCATATTCATTTCATACCCTTCTTTTTACATGGTTTTTACGCAGATTTCCTTTGACAATATTCCCGTACAGAATTATAATTAGTATAAGAATACACATATTGTAAGGGGATATTTTTATGCGGTTTAATGAAGATCTGAGGGAATATTCCGATGCTTCACGATTGCCCGATCTTTATCAGTGCTGCGGAGAACCCGTAGATCCCAGACTGAGACGATACATATTTGACGGAGAACCCTGCGAATATAACGAGAAAATGCGGTCAGCTCTGAAAAAATACACCTTCCGCGACCGCATTGTAAATATATTCGTTATGTTGATAGCGCTTCAGCTTATCCTTTACACTATATCAGCTTCTCTTCAAAGCGAAAAGGATATGTCCCTTTTTGCGTTCATTGCCATAAGCGTCCTTGTGCTGCTGATAACCGTGTTTGCCTGCAGAGAATATGCAAACAATGTGGCTGTCAAAGCAGCAGACAGGGGAGAAGTGCAGTGTTTCAGATACAATTTTTACGGTATCTCCCGCTATGAAATATCAGACACGGAGAATGGCACCACCAGATTTTATTATGCAGATCTGGGGGATTTTCTGGTAAAGGTATCCTCGGACAAACAGTTTCCGTCTAAGGTGATAGGACTGGTCATAAACGTAAAGGGAACGGAGCATTTTTATCTTCTTGAATAATTCTTCTTATTTGTAATATGAAAACAGCTGGCATTTTATCATGCCGTTGTAAAGCTTTCTCCGCTTGTCGGCACGCTTGCCGAAGAATTTCTCAAAGTCCTCGTGGGGGGCGATGACCGAGCAGGGGTGAGCCTTGTCCGCAAGGAATACTCTGCCCATCGTTTCGTAAAGCTTTTCGGCTTCCTTTATTTCAAGGAGTCTTTCGCCGTAGGGAGGATTGCATACGGTAAGGGTATTTTCCCTGTTGCCATAATCCTTGATGTCCGCTTTCTCAATTTTTATCCTGTTGCGAACTCCTGCCTTGGCGCAGTTGTCCGTTGAGAGAGCCACACATTCGGGGTCAATGTCATAGCCGTAGGCATAAAAATCGCTGTCCTTTATTATGCTGTCCATTGCACGGGTACGTTCCTCACGCCAGCTTTCCGGAGAAATGCAGTCCCATTTCTCGGCTGCAAAGGTTCGCTTTAAGCCGGGGGCAATGTTAAGAGCCTTGTACGCAGCCTCGATAAGCAGAGTGCCGCTGCCGCAGAAGGGGTCGCAGAAAACTGTGTCCCTTCTCACCTGGGCAAGGTCAATGATACCTGCCGCAAGAGTTTCCTTAATGGGAGCGGCGTTGGAGCTGCGGCGGTAGCCTCTTTTGTGAAGTCCTGCGCCTGAGGTGTCAAGGTATATGGAAGCCTTGTCCTTTAAGATGTTGAACTGTATCTGATGAACTGCTCCCGTTTCCTCAAAATAGCTTACATGATAAACGCTTTCAAGCCGCTTCACAGCTGCTTTTTTTATGATGGACTGGCAGGCGGGGAGGCTTGAGAGCTGAGAGCTTATGCTGTGACCCTTAACGGGGAATGCGTCGCTTTTGCCGATAAATCGCTCAAGGGGCAGGGCTCTTACGCCCTCGAAAAGCTTATCGAAGGTGTCCGCTTCAAACTCGCCCAGAAGTATCTGCACTCTCTCGGCTGTGGCAAGGCAGAGATTTGCCCTGGCTATCATATTTTCATCGCCCTCAAAGGTCACACGTCCGTCGGTGACGGAAATATTTTCTCCGCCGATCTTTCTTGCCTCGAAATTCAGAACGCTTTCAAGCCCGAAATGACAGGGGCAGCTGAGTTTTATCTTATTATCCATAAATTCAATCCTTAATTATAAATTTTTTCTCCCCGTTTCAGGCGGGGAGAAATTTTTTTGATCAGTTATTTTCGTCATCGAGCAGCTCGTCGGTAAGGCGGTCAATGTCGATCGCGTCGGGGGAGATTGTGGTTATAGCCGCTTCGGTTATTTCGGGAAGCTTGGGTGCCGCAGAATGACCGCCGCATTTGTTGCATACGGGAGGAACGTTTGTGGATTTGTAATAGCCCACATTTCCCGTAGGACAGCTTCCGCTGGCGATAAGACCGGTGTTGGAGCAGTAGTAAAGCTCCTTGACGGTTTCGCACTGGGGAAATTCCGTTCTTGTGCCTGCCTCGGCAATGTCGCCGAAAATGTTTTTCCAGAGCTGAGCGGAGCCGTAATAGGTTCCCGACTTGACGGTCCTGTTGTCATCATAGCCGTACCATACGCCGCTGACGTAATCGGGAGTGCAGCCTACGAAAAGGGTGTCTCTCCAGTCCTGAGTGGTACCTGTTTTTCCCACAACGGGAACATTGTTCAGCTTTGCAGCGCGTCCTGTACCGTTGGGACCTTCAATTACAGTCTGCATAAGCTTGTTCATAACGTATGCGGACTCCTCGCTGATGGACTGGATAGGAGTGTACTGATGCTGGAGGATTATCTCGCCCGAGGGGTCGATAACGTGGGTGTAGGAGGTGGGAGCGAAATACTGTCCGCCGTTTCCGAAGGGCTGATAAGCCGCCACAAGCTCACGGAGATATATACCCTCTGTAAGAGCACCCACCGACATAGGCGAAAGGTTTGCGTCATAAGCCGTAAGGGTGGATATCTGATATTTGTTCATTACAAATTCAAATACATTCGCTGCTCCCGCACCTTCAACAAGACGGGCGGAAACGGTGTTGAGAGACCTCTGGAGAGCCTGGAAGGTAAAGTAGGAACGTCCGCTCCAGACATTGTCAGCGCTTGTGGAGCTGTAGTTTGTAGGCCATTTTCTTGTCTGACCGGGATTGTTCTCATCGGGTATCTCAATAGGAAGGTCCTGGATAATGGTGGACCAGGTTATAAGGTTGTTTTCGATGGAGTAGGAATAGCCTGCAAGGGGCTTGAAGCAGGAGCCTGCCTGTCTTTTTGCCATAGTTGCACGGTTGAAGATGTTCGAGCCTGCCTTCTCACCGATACCGCCTGCCACTGCAAGAACGTTGCCCGTATAGTCCATTACGATGAACGCCGACTGAGGAGGGTCGCTGAGAACGCTGTCCGAGAATGTGGTGTAGTCACGGTATTTTTCCTCTATCTTCTCCTGCATCTCAATGTCGATGGGGGTGTGGATAGTGTAGCCGCCGTTGTAGAGCATATCGCTGGCAGCATCGAAATCAACGCCGTAAAGCTCCATAAGGTCAAGGGTAACGTCCCTTATGACCATATCCACATACCAGTTCTGTATCTCGTTTGTGGTCTTGTCCTGGCTGGGGTCTCTGAAATGAAGCTCCTCGTTTATAGCTTCCTCGTACTGCTCCTCGGATATAGCGGCATTCTTGTACATTGCCTTTAAAACAAGCTCCTGACGCTCCTTGTTAGCCTCGGGGTCGGCAAAGGGATTGAGCCTTTCGGGGCTTTTGGGGATAGCCGCAAGGCAGGCGCCCTCGGCAAGGGTAAGCTCGGAAACGTCCTTTCCGAAGTATTTCAGAGAAGCCGCCTGGATACCCGATGCACTTCCGCCCATACCGACGCAGTTAAGGTAGGCTTCGAGTATCTCGTCCTTGGTTCGGTAGCGCTCAAGGTCGCTGGCACGGAAAATTTCACGCATTTTTCTGTCCCAGTTGCTGTCGTCATCACCGGAAACGTTCTTGATGAGCTGCTGGGTGATGGTGGAACCGCCCTGTCGGCTGCTGTAGATAACGCCGCCCAGAATTTCGTTGAGGAATGCACCGAAGGTACGCTTCCAGTCAACGCCTGCGTGCTCGTAGAAACGCTCGTCCTCGATGTAAACAAAGGCGTCGCGGACGTGTCTCGGAATACGCTCGATGGATATGGGGATACGGTTTGCGGCACGGCTTATCTTTGTCAGCTCAACATCATTGCCCTCCTTGTCCTGACCGTAGATGAAGGTGGTGTAGGCAAGGTCAAGGCTGTCCAGATCGATATCGATAGGCGTGCTTTCACGAAACTGCATCACATACAGCGTAAGAGCCGCTGCAATGATGGAAACGCTTATCACCGCGATAAGGATAAGCGACAGCAGCACCGTTCCGATGACAGTAAGGGTCTTGCGGATGGGGCCTGCTTTTTTCTTCTTTCTTTTTTTCTTTTTGCTTTCAGCGGAAGAAGCCTTTTCGTCTGCCATATGGGCAGGCTTGCTTGCGGCTGTTTTCTTTTTGTTCTCGCTGCTCAAGGGTAATTGCCTCCTTTAAGGTCGCAGTATATACGGCAGTTGATAGCTGCTCTGTGAATGGATATATGTAAGCGTATATAAATACATTATATCATATTCTTTCAGCCATTTAAAGGCTTTTTGGCATATTTCATTATTTGTTAATAAAATTTGAGCAATAAAGGTAAATCTTAGGTTGACTCAGAGGGAAAAGTAGTATATAATTGAAATTAGTATTTAATAAGACGGGTGATGAAATGGGAAATTTCTATGAGAACGAAACGGAATGTGAAAAGTGCATAGCCCTTTTCCATACTTCTTCGGGAAAAAAGAAGCAGCTGTATCTGGAGGAGCTTTGCCGCTTTAAAACAAAGTCGGCGGACAAATTCTGGAGCGACAGGATAACCGACGAGCGCTTTCTCCCTTATATAATGATGTGCCGCAGCGATGAGTTTTCCGACTATTGTGCGGGAAGGCTCAGCGATTTCCTTGACAGGGTGCTGGAGGGAATGGAGTACAGGGACGCTGTGAATGAGCTCTATTTCCTGCTCCATGCCTGCCTTTTCAAGGAGTCGGACAAAATGACCGATGTATATGCCAAGGCGGCAAGAAATTATAAAAAGCTGCTCAAAATGGGGCTTAGCTGGAGCGGCGATATTATTTCTCAGACAGGTCAGCCGCCCTTTCTGTACGCAAGATATCTTGCCGAAAGGGAGCAGAACTGCGAAAACACGTTCTTTACCGCTCTTACCGACATGATCATCCTCACCATGGCAAATGCCATAGAGACCGATGGTGAGTACGAGACCTTCACAGACAAGGTGAAGGAGCTTTACGAGCTTTATCCCGATGTGTTTGCCGAGGCAGGCTTTTTCGCATATTTTATAAAGGACACCTCCGCCGCATACGATAAATTTTCCTATCTCCTTGAGGACCCTGCGACATATCCCGGGATATTCTGGGTTTTAGACGGTCTTTCCTGGGAAAATAACGGATATGTACAAGGCTCGCCCACATATTTTGCAGGTCCCGACAACGAGAGGCGGCATTTTTCCCTTGTGATAAACAACATTGATATCAGATGGTATAAATTCTTTGCCGAGAAGGCTCTTGAGGACGTGAAGGGCTTCACAACAGATGACCCCTTCTTTTACAGCGTGTATCTCAGAAGCTTTTCCGTTCGTATGATAGAGCTTATCGCCCCCGGAAACGAGGAGACCATGGAATACAGCCGGAAATATTTCAGGGAAAGCGCTGTGCTTGGCGGAAATCCTGCGGATTTTGCAGGGCTTCTGCAGTGCGGCTGTATCAAAGATGTTAACGACCTTACAGAGCTCTGCCTTGACATTGCAAAGCAGATATGCAGCGGCAGACAGCGCTACTGTTACCATATCCTGTTCCACTTTTTCAGAGAGTTTTCAAGGGAGGACAGGCTTGCCGCAGCAAAGAAAACGGCAGAGTATCTTTCGGAGAATGAACATTCCGAGCGTCTTGCGGCTCAGAGAAATGTATTTTTTGAGCAGTATGACGCATTTGTCCACGATGAACAGAGCTTCTTTGAGGGCGAATAAATCACGCCTTGCTCTTTGAATTGTGCATTTTATAGATAAGGGCGGAAATAATAGTAATGCCTATCTCCACCCCTGCGCAGATGAGAAATTCGGGGGACAGAGGCTCGGTTATTGCTGAGCCCATTATGGTGGTGAGGATAAAGCCCGGAGCGGTGCCGAGGAAGGTGCCCAGAAGATATTTTTTGTAATCAAACCTGAGGCTTCCCATAGCAAGGCTCACGATATCATAGGGCAGACAGCTTATTATCCGCAGGAAAAAAGCTCCCGAAAAATGTCGGTCCTTGCTGAACTCCTTTATCATATCGATCTTTTTGTATTTTACAGCAAGCCTGTCCACCGCCTCGCTTTCGGCGTATCTTCCGATAAGGTAGGGAATGGTCGCCATTATTATTATCCCCGCAAGATTTAGGGGAATGGCAATATAAACGGGGAATATGGCTCCTGCTGCCGCCGCAATGAGCACCATGGGGAAAAAGTAGGAAAGGGATTTCAGAGCGTACATCACAAGTATCACTGCCGCTGCCGCAGCAGGCTCCGAGGGGGTGTAGTTCAGTATCTGCTCTAAGGTCATATGCCTAAAACGGGTCACATACAGCGCTGCCATTATCCCTATCATCAGCAGGGGAGAGAGCTGCATAGCCCTTTTCAGTATAATTTTTATCATAGCTTTCATTTACATCATTCTTTCAAAATTGTAAATTTATGTAAAATAAACAGTAAATATCCTGCTGATTATATTATATCACTGTCCGCCATATTTTCAATAGCTGTTAAGTGATATAATTGTGTTAAAAAGATGAAAGTAACAAAATTCCTTGTATTTTGAGGAAATACGTGCTATAATGTAAACAGTCACCAAAACAGCGCTGTAAGGAAACGGCGCAAAGGAGGCATTATTTTGTTTGACTATACAGGCAGTGAATGTAAGTCCTGCGGAAAAAAATTCACCTCTGATGACGATATAGTGGTCTGCCCCGACTGCGGCACGCCCTATCACCGTGAGTGCTGGAAAAAAGAGGGAAAATGCATCAACACCGAGCTTCACGAAAGCCACAAAAGCTGGAAGGAAACTCATGAAGAGGAAAAATCGGGAGCCGTATGCAAGAAATGCGGCAATTCTCTGAAGGAAGATCAGCTTTTCTGCGACAAGTGCGGCGCTCCCACCGACTTTTTCTTTTTGCAGGGGGGCAAGCCCGATGAAAACGTTCGTGAAGAAGCCCCGGGTTCGGAAAATATAGACCGCGCAATGGAGGACGTTTATCCCTTCATGATAAATTTCTCTGACCCTCTCTGCGGCTTCAATCCCGATGAAAAGTACGATGATACCGTTACCGTCAGGGATATGGGCGATTTTGTTGGCTCAAACACCCATTATTATCTGCCGAAGTTCAGAAATATGCGGCACCTTAATTTAAAGCTCAGTATGAATTTCCCGGCAATGTTTTTCCCCGAGCTTTATTTTGCCTACCGAAAAATGCCCCTTGCCGCAGTGCTTGTGCTGATACTTAAAACTATAATCGGCTTTCCCGCAATGGCAATATCCACTCAGGCAATGTTTGAAGATGAGATGTACAGAACGATGTTCACTCAGATGTATCCGTACATTTCGGATATTGTTGAAAAGCTGCTTTCCCTCGACCTGACTCACGGCTCGTTCATGACGCTGTACAACTTCACAAATATCCTTGAATTTGCGGGCATATTTATTTTTGCGGGATTTTCCAATTATTTCTATTACCGTCATTCCCTTAACAAGGCAGCGCAGATCAAAAACCGGGCATTATCCTCGGGCGGCAATGTTTCCTTTGCCTTAAAGCAGGGCGGAGGAGTTTCGGCGGCTCTGCTGATACTGTTTATCGCACTTGATATAGTAATGCAGTTTCTGTCGATGGCAGCGGTATTTCTTATTGTGTAACGCTGCTTGACAAGCTTCCCCGGATATGGTATAATTTTACAAGTTCTATAAATGGAGGAAAACACAAATGGTTATTATCGAAATGGAAAACGGCAAGCAGATAAAGCTTGAGCTTTATCCCGACAAGGCACCCATCACCGTGGAGAACTTTGAAAAGCTCGTAAAGCAGGGCTTTTATGACGGACTTATTTTCCACAGAGTTATAAGCGGCTTTATGATACAGGGCGGCTGTCCCGAGGGAACAGGCATGGGCGGCCCCGGCTGGCATATCAAGGGCGAGTTTGCCGCAAACGGCGTTGAGAATGACATAAAGCACACCAGAGGCGTTATCTCAATGGCACGTTCCATGATGAAGGACAGCGCAGGCTCCCAGTTCTTTATCATGCACAAGGACGCTCCCCATCTTGACGGTCAGTATGCCGCATTCGGCAAGGTAGTTGAGGGAATGGACGTGGTCGATGAGATCGCAGCTTGTCAGACCGACTACAGCGACAGACCCGTTACCGAGCAGAAAATGAAGAAGGTCTACATCGCAGACTGATAAGACACGATAATACTTATACTCATTTCCGCCCGTGAAGCGAATTTTCACGGGCGGAAAATTTTTTTCTTAAAACCCCTTGACAAATCATATACAAGTTGGTATAATGTGTATAATGTATATATACAATTGAGGTGCCATATGGATATAATCATCAGTAATTCCTCGGGACAGCCTATTTATGAGCAGATATCCTCTCAGATAAAGGCTATGATAATGCGGGGAGAGCTGTCGGAGGGGGACCCCCTGCCATCAATGAGAACTCTCGCCGCAGAACTGAGGATAAGCGTAATCACCACAAAGCGAGCCTATGAGGAGCTTGAACGGGACGGCTATATCGAGTCCTACACAGGCAGGGGAAGCTTTGTAAAGGGGCAGAATACCGAGCTTATCAGGGAGGAAAATCTCCGTCAGACTGAGGAGCATTTAAAGCAGGCGTGCATAAAAGCAAAGCTGTGCGGAGTTGGGCTTTCGGAGCTGAAAGAGATACTTGAACTAATTTACGGAGGTGCGGACAATGAATGACTTTGATAATGCCATTGAAATAGTCGGTCTTACCAAAAAGTATGACGGCTTTACCTTGAACGATGTGAGCTTCAATGTTCCAAAAGGGAGCATAATGGGCTTTATCGGACAAAACGGCGCAGGCAAGACCACCACAATAAAGGCAATTCTTAATATCATCAAGGCGGACAGCGGAAAAATAAACATTTTCGGTATGGACAATACCGAGCACGAGTACGAGATAAAGGAAAACATCGCCGCCGTGTTTGACGAGCTGCCCTTTCACGACAGCCTCAGCGCAAAGCAGCTTGAAAAAATTTTAGGCGGCATATACAAAAGCTGGGACAACGCAAAATTCAAGGAGTATCTTGAGCGCTTCTGTCTCCCAGAAAAAAAGCCCTTTGGCAAGTTTTCAAAGGGAATGAAAATGAAGCTCCAGATAGCCGCAGCCCTTTCCCATAACGCAAAGCTGCTGATAATGGACGAGGCTACAACAGGTCTCGACCCCGTTGTAAGAGACGAGATACTCCACATCTTCCTTGAATATCTCCGGGACGAAAACAACAGCATTTTAATGTCCTCTCACATCACCAGCGACCTTGAAAAAATAGCTGACAGCGTCACCTTTATCGACAAGGGCAGACTGCTTCTCACGGGCTACAAGGACGATATCATCGCAAATCATGGAGTTCTAAAATGCAGCCGCTCGGACTATGGAGCCATTGACAAATGCGATATTGTCAGCGCAAGAATATCCGATTTCGGCGTGTGCGTGATGGTAAGCGACAAGAACGCCTGCGAAAAAAAATATCCGGGAATTGTTATGGACAATACCACCCTTGACGAAATAATGGTCTACTATGTAAATGCCGACAAGAAGGAGTGGACGTGATGACAGGGCTTATATACAGAGAGCTTTATCTTACGAGAAAGACCTACATAAGCGCATTTTTCACATATCTTCTTATCACTCTGCTCTTAGTGCTTATAAACCTCAGTATATCCTTCGGAAATCTTCGGGATATCATATCCGCCGAGAACGGAGAGTCAACGAAAAATATCCTTTTTTATATAAGCGTTATCATACCCTCGGCGGTGCTTTATATAATGTCGGCGGCAAATTTTGAGCTTGTTGACAAGGATCTGACCACAAAGTGGCTGACCTATCAGTACACTATTCCGGTCAGCACAAAAAAATGTGCCTTTGTAAAAATACTGATAATCACCGTATCCATCATCCTTGCCTTTGCCATGTCAATGGCAAATATGGCATTATTCTGTACCCTTTACGGAAGAAGTCCCGACAGGATACTTATGGGAGTTCTCACATTCCTGATGCCCCTTACCGCCCTGGGCGCCATTGCACTCGTTTCCCTGACCCTTCTTTTCAGAAATTCCACAGCGGCGGCAATGGCAATACTTGTGACGGCGTTCGTTATAGCATATCCCTTTATGATGAAGCTTATTATAGCTTCGGAAGGCGATTCTGACAGCTTTTCGTTAATGCCCTATCTCAATAAAATAGCGGATCTTACCTGCTTATATCCGTTTATCGCCATAGTGACCCTTGCCATAGGACAGCTTGTGCTGACAAAGGCGCTTGGCAGACGCGATAATTACCGCATAAAGGCGAAAAAGGAGGCGGCAGAAAAATGAGCGGACTTATCTTCAAGGAATTTTATCAGAACAGAAAGCTTCTGTGGTTTATATTTTTCCCTTTTCTGCTTATCCCGGGAACGATCGTCTCGGAGGCGGCAAAAGGCACTCCCGAAAACAGCATTATGATGTCCGTAATGCTCTATGAGGTCATAATAATATTTTTCGGATATATGGTGACCGCAGAAATGATGAAATACGACGAGCGCAGGGCGTGGGCAGCATTTATCGTTTCAACCCCGCAGGCTGCAAGGGGACAGGTGGCTTCAAAATACAATTTTTCTCTTATCGTTCTTGTAGGCTCGGTTTTTGTCAGCTATATCTATGATGTAATTGCCTGTGCCGCAGCAGACCTTGATTTTTCGGCACTGCCCTTTACTTCAAACCTGTTTTTCCTGCTGATATTTATGCTGTCGGTGGAGATACCCTTCAGCATACGCTTCGGCAGCGTTAACGGAAATAAATACCGCGCAATGATAGTAGTTCTTCTTCTGTTTGCAGGAATGGTATATTTTCTTTTCGGAGACCTGAGCATATTCGGAGAGCCCGAAAAAATAGCTGAAGGACTGATAAAGATCATAAACGGCGAAGGAGTACCCGACCCACTGCTTATAATAATGGGCATATTTCCCTATTTCAGCATGGCGATGTTCTATTTATCCTACAAGCTTTCCTGCCGCCTTTATATAAAGGGCATTGAAAGCTTTGAAAAGTGAGGTGTGCAGAGGAATGACTTCGGATAAAAAAATTACCGTACTGAGAGTGATAATTTTCACCGTAATATCCTACGGCATAGTTATAGCAAGCACAGCAATTTTCGGATATATGGAGAACACCTTAGGCTGGAAGATATTCGGCTTTTTCGGCATAGCCTTAGCCCCCGCCGCCGCAAATTATCTCACCAGGCTCATCACAAAGGAAGGCTTCGGGGATAAGCTTTATGCAGCAAATTTCCGCGGCAATATGAAATACTATGTCCTTGCGGCAGTTCTTCCCGTTGTGGTGTATGCCGTCTCCGGAAATATCACAGGAATGGCATTCGTACCCGATTACAGCGTTTCGGAGGTTCTAAGCGGCGATAACATTACAGTGATCGTCTATGAGGTACTGCGTATCGTCTCCACAAGCATTGTGATATTCCCTCTATATTTCGGAGAGGAATACGGCTGGAGAGCCTATCTCACGCCAAAACTTATGACCCTTATGCCAAAGCCTGCTGCCCTTATCATAAGCGGTATTATCTGGGGAATGTGGCACGCCCCCATAGTGTATCTGGGACACAATTTCGGCACGAATTACAGCCTTTTCCCCTATGGCGGATATATTGTAATGTCGGTCTACTGCATATTAGTAGGCTGCCTGTTAACCTGGCTCACCGAAAAAACAGGCTCCATATATCCTGCCTGCATATGCCACGCTGTGAACAATAATATTGGGACATTTCTGCTTTCGGTATTCCTGTCGGCAGGAATGACCGATGAGATTTATTCGGCAAAGCAGTTTGAGATAGTTTCACTTGACCTTCTTCCCATGGCAGTCGTCTGCATACCCTTTATGATACTTCTTCTCAGAAAAAATAAACAAACCGAAAATACCTGAAAAAATGCCGCCTGTAAGGACATCCCTTACAGGCGGCGGTTTTATGTAAAAAAAATAAATCAAAGGAGCAAAAGCTGATTTTCCTTGGCAATGCGCTTGATACGGTAAATTTTGCGCTTCTTGTCCTTTTTAAATCTGTTCCTGTCCTCTTCAAAGGCGGTGCCTCCGAGAGAAATTGAAGCGTCGGGAGCGGAGCCTGCGGCAGTCATGCCTGCGCCGCTTTCAATATTTTCGGCAGAAACGGAAACCTCGGGGTCCTTGTAGGAAACCAGCGCAAATACGGAAAAATGCTTGGTGTTGAATGAAATGGTGTCCTTTTTTATCTTTCCGTCAAGTATAGCAATGGAGCCATCGTCCTCAAGACGAATGACCTTCAGGTCGTCAAGATGGTTCTGCATATCCTCGGGTATGGGCAGGGTGATATCTGCGGAATATCCTTCGGAAAGCTGAAGCAGATACTTTCCCTCGGTGGTGTAAAGGGACACGTCCACAGGCTTGATATTAAGATCATCTGTAGAGATTCCGTAGCCGCCGAAAGCGGAAATAACATCCTCAAGATATCTGGGAGACTGCCTGAAATCAGCAGTAACGTCCTTTTTCAGCGTGCGTATGTTTAGGGTGATATCGTAATCCTGTGACTCCTCTGCAAGACCCGCCAGAGTGACCTTTTCTGCGATCTCCTCGGGAGTGGCGGCAGTCCTGGGCTTGGGGGGGAGCTTTGTCCAGGGCTTTGGCAGCTCTTTTGTCTCCTGCACCTCGGGAACCTCGGGCTCATCGGCATACACTGCTGCGCCCGAAAAGGGAACGCTCATAAAGGCAAATGCAGAGGAAAGGAATACCGCCGCTATCCTGCTTCCGAGAGGACGGAAGGGCGCGCTTACAGCAGCTTTCAGCTTTTCACCGGCTTCGCATATTTTAAGCCTGACATATTCGGCAGAGTAGATCACAGACACTGCGGCAAGGCAGGGATATTTCGCCCAGCTGTGCCTGCGTGCAAAATCGACAGCCGCTTCTGCCCTCATATTCGCTTTTTCCGATGAAATGAGCATAATTCTGACATATCCTTTCCGAGAATATCTGCATAAATATCAATGATAATGTGATTATCTCCGACTGTTTCGTCGGCAATGGCAAACGGGTCATACCCGTACAATTATATTATACCTTTTCCGACGGGATTTGTCAAGGATTTTGTGCAAAAAAAGAGCGCCGTTTGACCGACGCTCTTTTAATATTTATCTTTTTTTATTTATCCGTTTTGTTGTTGTATATCTTTTGCCATATCAGGTAACAAGAAGACCTGCAAGACCCTGATTTACCTTGTTCTGATCCCAGTCCTTGGGAACGAGCATATAAACCACGCCGCCGTTGTACATAGGAGTGAGGATAACATCGTCGGAATTCTTCTTGGTAGGAGTCTTGGAGTAGATGGTGTAGTAGTCGAATGTTCCTGTGTCGGCATTTACAATATCGTTTCTCTTGAGGACATCGTACTTTTCGGGGAGAAGCATATACTTTGTTACGCCCTCTCTTGTATTGAACCACATCCAGACCTTATCGGTAGATTCGATGGGAACGGGATAATTTGTGGAAACGGTGTAGTAAGCAGATGAAGATGTTCCAAGGTCCTTGTTCATATACTCCTTGAAGAGAGCCTCGTCATAACCGAGAGGAAGGAGCATATATCTTATGGTTTTCTTTCCGTCAATGATCTTTGTCCAGGACTGAACGATATCGGTAGGTACCTGAGATACGGGCTTTATGGTGTATACAAGCCATGTGTCGAAGTAGCCTCTGTAGGTTGCGATAGCGTCGTTGACCTTAGCCTCATCGTAATTTGCGGGAACAAGTACGTAGCAGGTCTTTGTGATGCCCTGAACATAAGCGGTAAACTCAATGATCTTGTCGGTAGAAGCCTTCAGTGCGGGACGGCTCTCGCTTACGGAGTAGTAACCGCCCAGAGAAATGCCGGAGTCAGCCGCAATGATCTCGTTGAGCTTTTCTTCCGAATAGTTGAGAGGAAGAAGGATGTATCTTGTAACAGCCTTGTAATTTACGGTAGCAGTCCAGCTCTTGACGATATCTGTAGAACGGAACTTCTTGCCTTCGGGGGACTTGTTGTAAACCTTCCAGTATTCAACAGTGCCTGTGTAGTCAGCTACAACGGTGTTGTATGTGGGAGTATCGGGAGAAGCGGGGAGAAGAACGTATCTTGTGACAGACTTTCCGTCAACTGTAGCGGAGAATTTGTTGATAGAATCGGTGGAAGCTGGCTTTGCAGGTTCAACATCGTAAACGGTGTAGTATTCGTAAACCTTGCTGTCAGCAGCAACTGCGGAATTTGCCTTAGCGATATCGTAGTTTGCGGGAACGAGCATATATTTGGTCATCAGCGTCTTGCTGTCAGTCCACTTGAGGATAACATCGCCGTTTGCCTGCTTCTGGGGAGGAGTGGTGCATACTACATAATAGCCCGAGCCTGAAACAGTGACTGTTATCTGCTTCTTAACGGCGGGATTGTCCTTACGAGTAAGGGTAAGAGTGGTAGTGCCTGCCTTGAGACCGGTTATTCCGAGAGTGCAGTAGCCGTCCTTCCATGTGCCTTCGGTGAGCTTTGCGATGGTGTTGTCGCCGAATGTGTAGTCGACCATATTGTTCACATCGCTGTAGATAACAACGGAAGCCTGGGAGTCTACCTTAGTGGTAACGGAGGTCTGGCTTGTGAGAAGCACAGCGTCATTGCCCTTGACTGTTACCTTGATGGTAGTGTATACATCGGGATATTTTGTCATAGAGATCTTGACAGTAGTGCTGCCCGAGCCCTTAGCGGTGAGCTTGAGGCGGATATCGTCATTTTTCCAGGGCTTTACCCATGAAGCGGTAACGATGCTCTTATCGCCGGAGGAAGCCTTGATGCCGTGGGAACCCTTGGCTCTTACGGTAACATATTTTACCTCGTCCTTTTCGAGTTCAACTGATTTTGAGCTGAGGGATAACTTTCCGCCAACGACCTTTACGTTGCAGGTGAGAAGAGTGCCGCCCACGTTTGCGGTGATGATGGCAGTGCCCACGCTCTTTCCAACGACCTTGCCCTTGCTTGAAACGCTTGCAACGGAGGTGTCCGAGGACGACCATGTAGCGCTTGAGCCGTCAGTTACCTTTAAAGTAACGCCGTAGCCCTTGGTGACTGTGATGCTTGTTGCATTAAGACCCAGAGCGGAGACTTCCGATGGGAAAGTAACGAATGTCAGAGCCATCAGAAGGGCAAGCAGTAAACTGACTGCCGCTTTTAAATGATTTCTTGTTGCTGTCATTATAGTTCCTCCTTTTTAATTTTAGCTATATCTTTTAATAAATATGGGAGATCTGCTCCTTACAATAAATTTTAACATTTTCAGACTGCAATGTCAATAAAAAATGTGCTATAATACAGTAACAAACAGGAAACAAATGGTTACACTTCGGTTACAGCGGTTACGAAGCAGAAAAACCGCCGTACCGCAAGAGAAAGGCAGAGGAAATATGAGAGCGAGGATAATGAACACCCCCAAGGAAAAGCTGCTTATCTATGGCTTTGACGAAGAGAAAGAGGAAAAATTCCGCGGGGTGGCAATGCGGATGAAAACGGAGCTTGCAGTGCTCCCTCCCGAGAGCGCAGGGGAGCAGGTGGGATATCTTGCAGGCTTTCCCGGATTTTATTCATCAGACTGTGAAAAGACCTCCGACAGCAGGCAGTGCGTGATATTCTCCTGCATGGACGGGAAGAAGCTCAGCCGCATAGTTGACGATATGCGTTCAAACGGCTTGGGCGGCATACCTCTCAAGGCGGCAGTCACAGGTGCAAATCAGACAATGACCCTTACGGAGCTTATGAACGAGCTTGAAAAGGAACACCGCATAATGCATAAGGAAAAGGAAGATAAAGATGTATAAATACGAGACTCACCTTCATACCATGGAAGCCAGCGCCTGCGCCCATTCCTCGGGAGCCGAGATGGCAGAAAAATACAAGTCTGAGGGCTATGACGGCATATTTGTGACCGACCATTTTTTCAACGGCAACAGCTGTATTCCCCGTGACCTTCCCTGGAATGAGCGGATAGAGCTTTTCTGCAAGGGCTATGAAAACGCACTCGCAAAGGGAAAGGAAATAGGACTTGAGGTGTTTTTCGGCTTTGAGTACGGGGACGGCGGCTCGGATTTTCTGATATACGGTCTTGATAAAAGCTGGCTCCTTGATCACGACTATATCCTTGAAATGGAGCTTACCCGTTTTCTTGAGCTTGCCCGTTCCGAGGGAGCCTTTGCGGTCCAGGCGCACCCCTTCAGGGATTATCCCTATATCAGAGCCACCAAGCATTGTCCCCATTTTGTGGACGCCATCGAGATAATAAACGCTTCCCACCCACTCGACACCCCCTTCAACTCCCACGCCGCCGAATTTGCCCGCTGGTATGACCTGCCCGTCACCGCAGGCTCGGACGCCCATAATACCACAGACAGATGGTTCGGCGGAGGAGTTGTGAGCGAAGCTCCCTTCACATCATATAAGGATTATGCAGACGCCGTCAAAAACGGCACCCTTAAACTGCTTGACAGAAAATTCTGATGGGAGATGAAAAAATGAGCATAAGAGGCGATAAAGCCAAAGCATATTTTACCCGCGGCTATAACTGTGCCCAGTCCGTCCTTATGGCATTCTCGGACATAACAGGGCTTGATGAAAGAAACTCTGCAATGCTTTCCTCTGGCTTCGGCGGGGGAATGGGACGAATGAGAGAGGTCTGCGGAGCAGTTTCGGGAATGTTTATGGCGGCAAGCTTTGTCAGCGGCTATGACGACCCCGATGACTCCGAGGGCAAGAAAAGAACGTACAAAATGATACAGACCCTGGCAGAAAATTTCAGGGAAAAGAATAAAAGCATCATCTGCAAGGAACTGTTGGGACTTGACAAGCCCGAGGGTACCCATATCCCCGACCGGCGCACTCCCGAATACTACAAAAAGCGTCCCTGCGGCGACCTTGTAAAGGACGCAGCGGAGATACTGGAGGAGTATTTCATTTCCATCGGCAAAATAAAATAACAATAACGAACGGGACTGCCGCACACAATTGCAGCAGCCCCGTTTTTGGGGGTCAATGCTATTTATCAAGCCTTCTCCTCCGCCTCCTCAAGACTGTCATATCCGTACATTTTAACAGACCTTTCCATTATCATGCGGGCAAGATTTTTCTCGTCATTGCTGACCTTAACGATAAATCCGCCGTACAGCTTCAAGGTCATATCCGAATAGGTGGAAAGCTCGCCCCTGAGATAGGTCTCATAAGATGTCTGAGCAGGGGAGTCCTCATAGGTGTGAATGACTCTTGCGCTGCCCGCAAGCTTCGGGAACCGGGCAGCAAATTCCTCCATCCAGCCCACCTGAATGGCAATGACCGCCTCTCTGATAGCCGCCTTTTCCTCGGAAATTTCGGGCAGAGTGTCCCTTACCTCCGCAAATCTTCCGGGAGCGGTGGACTCCATCATATAGCCGTATTTCTCCCGAATGGGATTTCTGCCGTCTTCAAGCGCAGCCCTGAAATCAAGGAGCAGCGAGCTCAGAAGCTCTTCGTTCCAGCAGTAATACTGACTCCTGCGCATAATGGAAAAGGTCTCCCAGTCGTCCTGACAGTCGGCTCTGCCGCCCTCGTTCTGCACCTTGTCGAACCAGCTCCACTCCATGGCAATAATTTCCTCGGAAATTATCACCCTGTCCGCAAAAGCTGAGACCTCCTCCGCGAGCCGCGGAAGAAATTCCTCCCTGCTGTCTGTGATAAGCTGATAACGCACCTCGTCACCGAGCATACGGCATATCCGCTCAATATTATCCATAGCATTCTTACCTTCGGAAATATCCCGTATCATACCGGCAATTTCCCCGAGACGAGGCAGCTGCTCCGTACTTCTGAAAAGCCACTTGCTGTAGGGCGCAAATTTCCTGCACAGGATATGAGCCGCCCTTGCCGCACTCTGCATAAAGTCGCTCAGAGCCACAAACGCCGCCGCGCTGTCGCCGCGTTTTACCGCCCTGAGATAATTGTACTGACCGCTCTGACCCGCAAGAGCAAGCTGCTGAGCCAGCTTTTTAAGTCTCACAGCCTGGGGCTGACCTGTCCTGAGCCTGCGGCGTATATCCTCAAACTCGCCCGAATAGTCCATATAAACCTCGCCGTTCACAGCGCAGGCAAGCAGTGAGTCATCGGTGCAAAGCCATTCCTCAAGGCTCTCGGGAACATGACAGCAGCCCGTAAATTTACCAAGAAAATCGGATATCCGCACAACTCCCGTCCGACCCGTTCCCTGAGGGGTGATAAGCCTCTTCATACCCATATAAGTCTTTGGCAGCAGGTCATAAGCTGCCTGCAATTTCGCGCCTATCTTCTCATAGGTATCATCGTCCGCCCATATCACAAATGAGGGACCAAAATCGTGGTCTGCGGAAAGCTCGTCATCAAAGCCCAGGCACTCCGAACCCTCTCCCGCAAGCCCGCAGGCAATTTTGTCAAGATATCCGGAAAAATTCCTCTTGAGCATAGGTCTGCCGAAGGCTTCAAAATACCGCCTGCAAAGCTCTGCCCCATTTAGAACGGGTCTTCCGCCCGATCTTTCATACGATGCCGCCAGATTGCCCATGACCGTATCGTAAAAATTATTCCTGCCCATATGCAGCTCGATCTCCGATAAAGCCGCTTCGTAATACTCTGCCGCCTCGGCAAATTTTTCCTCGCTGAAAAGTATATCTCCCATAGCCGCCAGAGCAGCGCTGTAATGGAAATCGGAAGGGGACCGCCCCTTGAAAATTTCCATAGCGGGAGCAAGGACTTCCTTTGCCCTGCCGCAGTCATGAAGCCTTATAAGGCATACAGCAAGGTTTGAACGGGAAATAGCCGACCGAATTTCTCCATCGGGGGAGCGCTCCGCGATTTCCAGAGCCTTTTCAAGACAGCCCCTTGCGTCCTCCCACCGTCCCGCCTCCTGATGGAGCAGGGAAAGATTATTGTAATAGCTTGATATCAGTCCCTCCTCCCCGGGGAGCTTTGCAAGTATATCCCAAATTTTGCCATAATATCCGTAAGCCTCGTTCAGCTTTCCCGAAGCTCTGCACGCATTTGCGGAATTGAGCAGAGCCGCACATCTCCGCGGGGTTTCCCCCTCACCGATAATGTCAAGCAGCTCCTCGGAGCGGCGGCAGCACTCGAGTGACCGGGGGAATTTTCCGCAGTCACGGTAAAAGCCTGCCAGCTCATTATATAAGGTTATCTCAATATCCGTCCTGCCCTCAGCATGTGCCTGTTCAAGACAGCTGTTCATATACTCCTCCGCCTCGTCCAGCCGACACTCATGAAGCAGTTCATCGATTTTTTGAAGAATTTCACTGACGTTCATATAAAGGACCTCCTTAAAAGATCCGCCTGCGCCCGAAAAACAAAGAGCGCAGGCGGAAAACTCACTTTAAAAATCCGTCTATTATCTTCCTCTCAGCCTCTTCCTCGGTGAGACCGAGAGTGCGGAGCTTGATTATCTGTTCGCCTGCTATCTTGCCGATAGCCGCCTCGTGGATAAGAGAAGCGTCAAGGCTTGAAGCGTTAAGAGCGGGAGCGGCGTTCACCCTGCCGTTGTCCGCAAGAATGGCGTCGCATTCGGAATGACCCGTGCAGCGGCAGTTTCCGTTGATGACGGACTTGTACTCCTGATAGGAATTGCCCTTTGCCACCGAACGTGAAACAAGGTCAACGCCGCTGTCGTCCCCGTCAAGGGTAACGTCAAAAACAGACCTGGCAGTCTCGTTATTATCTGTCAGCAGCCTTTCTCTTATCACAAGCTTTGCTCCCGCGCCCAGACGTGCGGAGGTAGAGCGGTCGGAGCTTGTAACGCCGCTTATCTGCATGGTGTCCATCTCCATATAGGAGTTTTCGCCCATGGTAACGTCGGTAACGGGGTTTATCCGCTTTGCGCCGCTGCCCTTGCCCGTACCGATGTGCTTTTCCTTGTAAAGTACCTTTGCATTCTTGCCGATGAAGAAGCGGTGAATGCCGTTGTGACGTGACTCCTCCTCATCGTCACTGTGAACGCCGCAGCCTGCCACGATAATAACATCTGCCCCGTCCTCAACGATAAAATCATTGTATACCAGATCGTCCACGCCGCCCTTTGTGATGCAGGCGGGGATATAAACGGTCTCCTTCTGAGCCTTTGCGCTTATCTTAATGACAATGCCGGGGTTGTCCGTCTTAGGCTCTATCTTAATATTCTCCGAGGACTGCCTGCCTGCGCAGCCGCTGTCCTCTCTTATATTGTAAGCACCCTTGAAGCTGCCGCCGTCCCAGTCGGAAACAACTTTAAGAAGCTGACCCGTGATCTCGTTCATAGCTTAACATTCCTCTTTTCTCGTCTTGCCCAAAGGACATTTTGACTTTGTATCGCCCTTTAAGATACGGGGCAGTATGTCCTCTCTGCTGCCCTGTGCAGTGACCTTTCCGTCAGCAATGACAGCGATGTGGTCGGCTATCTCCATTATCCTCTCCTGATGGGAAATTACAAGCAGGGAGCGGCTTCCCTCGCCCTTGAGCCGTTCAAATGCGCTGATAAGATTAGAGAAGCTCCACAGGTCAATGCCTGCCTCGGGCTCGTCAAAGACCAGCATATCCGCATTTTTCCTTGCAAGCACCGTAGCGATCTCAATGCGCTTGCTCTCGCCGCCCGAAAGGCTTGAGTCCGCCTCTCTGTCCATGTATTCCCTTGCGCACAGCCCCACTTCGCCCAGAAGTGAGCATATCCTTTCCTCACTGAGCTTTTCCTCTGCGGAAAGCTCCAGCAGGTCTCTTACGGTAAGTCCTTTAAATCTCACAGGCTGCTGAAACGCGTAGGCAACGCCCTTTTTCGCCCTTTCGGTAATGTCACGGGAGGTGATATCCTCCCCGTTTAAAATAATGCTGCCTCCGCAGGGCTCGTACAGACCTGCGATTATCTTTGCAAGAGAGGTCTTGCCGCCGCCGTTGGGACCCGTAACAACGGTAAGCTTGCCATCGGGAACGGTAAGGTCGATGCCTTTGAGTATCTCCTCCCCCTCGGGAAGCCGCCAGCGTATATCTTTAAGCTCGAGCATTTTTTTCATCCTTTCAAAAATTTGCAGAAAAATCCAATATCCATATAATTATACTATGCAGATATATTTTTGTCAATAAATGCGGCTTGCAGAAAGTATGAATATAATGTTAATAGCCATACTGCCGTATTCCTAAAATATTTTCCGAAAAAACTTTGCAAATATCTATTCCATTTTGAGAAAAAATGTGATATAATTACATTATCTATAATTTCGTATCAAGCAGATCGGGAGAAACAAAGATGAACAAATACAAAAAGCTAATGGGCAACACGCTGATATTCGGCATAGGCAGCTTCGGAGCAAAATTTCTGGGCTTCTTTATGACCATGCTCTACACACGCTGTATGACCGAGGCGGAGTATTCTACAGCGGACCTTCTTTATAATACGGTGAACGTCCTTGTGCCGCTGGTAACGTTCAGTATGGCGGACGCAGTTATCCGCTTCGGAATGGACAAGGATTACGACCCCAGAAGGGTATTCACCTGTGCAAACCTCAGCGTCCTTCTGGGTATGACTATATTTATGCTCTTTACCCCCCTTATCGGAAGAAACGAAACTATCGGCTCATATACCTTCCTGCTGTACATCTACTGTTATTTCTCCTGCTTCAGGCAGATGGCTTCACAGTTTGTCAGGGCAAGAGGATACGTGAAGCTCTTCGCCGCCGACGGCATACTCACCGTTTTGGTGCAGGTCATAAGCAACCTTATTCTCATATGGGGCTTGAAGCTGGGCGTTACGGGCTATGTTATCTCATTTGTGGTCTCAGACGTAAGCTCCCTGCTTTTCCTTACAGCAATTGCAGGGCTTCACAAATACGTTGACGCATTTTATATCGACAAAAAGGTCATGGGTGAAATGCTCAGATTTTCCGCACCCCTTATCCCCACTTATCTTCTCTGGTGGGTGACCTCCGCTTCCGACAGATGGTTCGTCATAAATATGGTGGGCGATACGGAAAACGGTATCTATTCCATTGCCTACAAGCTCCCCACACTCCTTATGCTCGTTACCACAATGTTCTATCAGGCATGGCAGATGTCCTCCATCGAGGAGCGAAACAGCCGCGGCCTCGGAAAATTCTATGAGACTGTGTTCGGAGCATATTCCTCTCTCCTCTACATCGCCGCCGCAGGACTTATAATGCTCTGCAAGCCCCTCACCCTTATCCTCACGGGAACCGCAGAGGGAAGCCGCTTCCAGGAGGCGCAGATATTCACTCCCGTTCTCATAATCGCAATGGTATTCCAGTGCTTCTGCCAGTTCCTTTCATCAGTCTACACCACGAAAAAGCGCTCGGTAAATTCCTGTGCCACAGCCTTTGTTGCCGCTGCGGTAAATATTATCCTCAATTTCCTTCTCATACCTCAGTACGGTGTCTGGGGCGCGGCTATCGCCACAGCCTCGTCCTACTTTGCCTGCTTTGCGGTCAGACTTTTCGACGCAAGAAAGTTCATCTTCTTCCGTGTGGACTATTTTCGTTTTCTGGTAAATACGGTGATAATAGTATTTATGTGCGTAATAACCGCAAAACAGCCCAGCGTTTACTGGGTGGGACTTATCCTCGGCTTTGTGGTGTGCCTTGTCTACAATTTTGACGCCATTATCAAGACCCTGCGGAAAATTCTCAGCAGAGGCAGCAGACGAAACGAAAATGCGGCTCAGTAATATTTCCAAATCCTACGGGGATATCACCGTTTTCGACCATCTCTCCGCAGAGCTTCCAAACGGCTCGGTTACGCAGATATCGGGGGAGTCGGGCTGCGGCAAGACCACTCTTCTGCGGATAATTGCAGGTCTTGAGGGCTATTCGGGCGAGATATCCGAGCGCCCCTCGGGAAAAATATCCGCCGTATTCCAGGAGGACAGGCTTTTTGAGGAGCTTTCGGCTCTTGAAAACTGTTATCTTGTACTAAAGGGAAAGCAGCCCTTTGATATTGCCGAAGCGCTTGTTTCCACAGGGCTTTCACGGGAGGACATCGCCCGTCCCGTGAAGGAGCTTTCGGGAGGAATGAAGCGGAGAACGGCTATCGTCCGCGCTCTCTGCACCGATTTCGGCATACTTCTGCTTGACGAGCCCTTCAAGGGGATAGACCATGAAAACAAGCTGAAGACCGCCGCTCTCATACAGGCGCATACCAAGGGCAGAACGGTGCTTCTCGTGACCCACGATACCGCAGATATCCCCCTTGATGTACACAGCGTTCTGAGTCTCGATAAGTAAAATTGCACAAAAATAAATCTGAAATTTTACGGGAATTTTCATAGAAAATGCTGTTTTCTATGGACATTTCCGTATTTTTGTGCTACAATATATATGTATAACTGTCGTTATTTACACATATTTACATAGATAGGACGGTCTGGTTATGGATTTCAACACTCAGAGAAAAATCGTAAGGAGGCTTGAGGAAGCGGGGAAAAATCCTCTCCTTTTCCTGCCCTGCCTTATTGCAAAATATGCGGTGATACTGTTTATGTCGGTGTGCCGCAGCGTTGATATGGCGCTGTCCGATAAAGAGGGCAATTTCCTGGGGATAAAGCGCAAGCCTAAGGCAAAGAAGGCTTACGGGGATATGCCTGAGACTGACTTCTTTACATCAAAGAAGCCTGCACGCAGACCCTCTCTGCCCTTCCGTCCCCTTTGGCAGAGGGCGATGTCACTTCTTCTTGCCTGCGCATTTATTTCAATGAGCGCGGAGATATCGGCAGCTGCGGATGATGTCACATTACAGAAATATGTCGCAGAGGCAAAGCAGCTTATTACTGCTGCTGAGATACAGCCGCTGCGTTCATCGGTCTACGAAGCCGACCTTTACAAAAATTACAAGGACAACCCTACCTATGCACTGCAGATAGAAAACGGCGCATTTAACGGAATGCCGAACCTTACCACCATTACTCTCGGCTATTCGGACAATATGTCCATCGGCGCAAACAACTTTGTAAACCTTGCCCCCGACGCAGCCGTTTATATCAGGACCGACAGCAAGACCGATTACGAAGCAGCTGCGGCTCAGATATCAAGCACCGAGGTCTCAAAAATATGGGACTGCAATGGACAGACCTACAGCGAAATACCTGATGATATCCCCGTTCTCACCGCATACAGCGGCGTTGGAAAGGTGATACTCAAGTGGGACAACATCACCCCCGAGCCCGACGGATATGCCATATACACATATTCAAACGGAAAATACAACCCTAAGCCCACCATCTTTTCCACCGCCAAAGCCACCGAGGGAGACAACACAAGGACCCGCTGCTCAGTCGAGCTAAGCGGCTCATCGGGCAAATCCCAGATATATGCAGTAAGAGCGTTCAGAAACCTGACAAGCTCCGACTATGACGGCGACGGCACAAACGATGTGAATGTTCCCCTTTACAGCAGGAAGTTTGCCCGCTCTGAAAGCGCTGCACCCCTTACAGCAGGCAAGCCCGATATATCTACCACAATGAGCAACAAGACCGCAACAGTGAATATCTCAATGCCCGCAAAGGCTTCCGAGCCATCCTACATTCTGCTTTACTGCAAGGACGAGGGAGAAACTTTCTATTCGCCCCGTCTGAAGATAACTCCTTCTCAGATGACAAACGGTGCGTATTCCTTTGAAGATCCCGTTCCCTTTGAGGGCGTTGGCGTTCGTTCATACGTTGCTGTAGCCTACTATGACGTTCTGAACAGGGACGGTTCTCTCCTTACAAATCAGTACGTATACCCCGAAAAGGACACTTCCACAGCGGAATACACTACCACTCGTTCTGCGGAAAAAAAGATCACAGATGCAGTTTTAAATTCTCCCACAAATCTTAATGCTGCTCTTTCGTCCGATAAAACTATGTGGATGCTTACCTGGGATCGTCCCGATGGTACTTCGAGCTTTGACGTTTACTACAGCGTTTATGCCAACGGCAGACCTGTAATTGCCGAGACAAGCCGTTATCTTCAGGATTTTGCCAAGATAAATGTTAATGACCCCGCCATCACTCAGGGCGAAAACGTGGAATTTACCGTTACCGCCCACGCTGACGGTATGACAAGCGGTGCGCCTGCGAAGATCACTGTTGAGATAAATTCTTCCAACAGCGTTATCCTCAACAGCGTCAAGGGCGGAAATCAAAAGGCTGTCATCAATTTCACCTCTCACCCCGGCACAAAGCTTTATACCATATTCTATACTCATACCGATGAAAACGGCGTTGAAAGAACAGAAAGCATCAAGGTCAGCGAAAGTGACTGCCAGAAATCGGGAAAAAATCTTACCTACCCTCTGACCGGTCTGGAAAACGATGTGGAATATTCGATTTACGTTGCCTCCGACGCCGCAACCGCTCTCTACTCCTCGGTAATAAAGAAAGTGACCCCCTCTCCTGCGCCTCAGCCCCCCGAAAAGGTGTATGTGAAGCCGCTGGAGAACAGTGCGGTAGTTTCCTGGGATATCGTTTATAAGGAGGGCACCTCGGAGCCTGTTGACGGATATCTTGTAAGGATAGTGAGAGAGTCGGGACAGACTGTGGTACCCGAAGAAAAGGTAGTGGGTCTTACCGAATTTACTCCCAAGCAGAAGCTGGAAAATGATGTCAATTATTATGCATATGTAAAATCCTACGTTGTCATAGGCGATAATCCGCCTATCGAGAGTGTTACCGAGACCCGTTCCGACCTGTTCACCCCCACCGTACAGGTGGATAATGACATGAAACTCACCGTGGCACCCTCGGGCAAGGTCATCAACATCAGCTGGACAGCCGTTAAGGGCGCAAGTGAATATATCCTTACAAGGACAGACCCCGACGGCATTCAGAGCGATATATACAAGGGCAGCAAAAATTCATATACAGACTCTTTTGTTAACAATAAAACCAAGTACACCTATAAGGTCAAGGCTGTCCGGACGGTTGACGGTAAGGATTATGTGAGCGACTACAGCGAGGAGCAGCAGGGAATGATAAACTTCACGCTGGCTCCCGTGCAGGGACTTATCGCCACAGGCGGAGACGGCTGCATTATCCTAAAATGGGACAAGGTAGACGGTGCAGACGGCTACATTATTCAGTATTCGCCCAAGGACGCAGACAATTGGACGACCATCGGAAAGTGGGGTCAGACCACCTTCACCCATACAGGTCTCTTAAACGGAGACGTTTATGATTACCGCGTTATTCCCTATGTGATGATAAATGAGATAGAGGAGCGTTCAGATGGCTATGCTCAGAAGGCAACAGGCAGAGCAGGCATAAATCTTCCCGCCCCCGCCGACTTTACCGTAACCGCAGGAGACGGTCAGATAACCCTCAAGTGGAGCGCTGTCAAGGGCGCAGAGGGTTACTGCGTGTATCTCGTGGCATATGACGGCTCCTCATATCTTCTTGACAAGGTTACCAAAACCACCGCGATACATACAAATCTTTCAAACAATACCACCTTCACCTACAAGGTCTGCGCATATAAATACGTGGGCGATAATCTGGTTGAAGGAGATTTCTCGGTGGCAAAATCAGCTACAGTGGGAATTGAGCTGAATGCTCCCACAGACGTTACCGCAAAGGCAGGCAATGAGCAGATAACTATCACCTGGAAAAAGACTGACGGAGCAGAGGGATATGTGGTATATGCCTACAATATGGCTCAGATGAGCTTTGTACCCGTCGGTATCGTCACAAGCACAAGCTTTGTTCACACGGGACTTATCGCAGGCAGGGAATATACCTATATGGTCGCCGCATATAAGAATGTGAACGGCAGCGTGGTATATTCGGGCTACTCTCTGGCAGTTACCGCAACGCCGACCTCTTCGGGCGGCACCAAGCCCACCGACAACAGCAATGCCGAGGCAGGGGACTACCGCCTCTTCATTACGGGAACCACTCCCTACGGAATGTCCAACAGCAATCTCATTTCCGCATTTGCAGGAAAGGGTGCCTTCAATACGGACATTGACGTAAGATTTACCCTCAGCCCCGACACCGTGACAGCGATCCAGGACGTGCTCAATTTCTACGGCGAGGGAATAGACAGCTTCCTCATTTATCCCATGGATATTGCCATTTACGTTGCAGGAACAAACACAAAGGCGACTATCAACCCGGGATATTATATGACCCTTACAATTCCCGTACCCGATGAGCTTTTGCCCTATTCGGAGCATATTTCCGTGGTACACGTGTCCGACCTGGGACAGCTTGAGATACTTCCCTCTATCCACGTGAACGTGGGAGGAGTTGACTGTATGCAGTTCACCGCAAACAGCTTCTCGCCCTATGCATTTGTGGTATATCTCCCCGAAATAGGCGAGGACACCAGCGCAGGAACTCCTGCCGCCGCACAGGGAACCGCTCAGACAAGCACAAGCGGACAATCCGCAGTATTTACATTCAGAAATACATATCTCCCCGAAATTTACAGACGGAGAGCAAGAAACAAGGTTTACAGGATAGTAAACAGATAATATATATGCCGCTTGTCCCATCGGGCAGGCGGCAGATTTTTTTAAACTTGACAAATTTTAAAAAATCAGTCACCCGAATTTAAAGGGTGACTGATTTCAGTCTGTCGAAAAAGGAACGACAATTATATAATATGCACAAACCCATACAGAAA
>NZ_JBJERV010000050.1:0-9384 GCF_051882455.1 Huintestinicola sp.
AGGACAGCGACCCCGTTACAAAGGAAGGCTTCCTGCTTTCAAACGTGTTCAACCGCGTTATCCGCACCTGCTTCTATGATGTTCAGAAGTATTATGACGGCGTAATGCCCCTGGGCAGCGTTTCCGAGGATATTATGGCTGAGTCGGAGAAGGCTGTGCTTGAGTACGAGAGATTTATGTACAAGACCGAGTTCCATCAGGTAACATACGTGCTTGACTCCTACATCAGAAAGGCAAGCAAGTATATGTCCAAGGCAAAGAATGAGGCGGACAAGTCCGATGACGATACCGCCCGCAGGCAGTATCTTATCGATACATTCCATATGATAAAAACTGCGGCTGTGCTGCTCCACCCCCTTGCTCCCCGCGGCACTGAGATGATAAGGGATTATATGAATCTTGACGAGAGCCTCTGGAGCTGGGACAACATTTTCAGCACCCTTTCCGAGATACTCGGCACAGAGGGTCACAAGCTGAAATTCCTGGAGCCCAAGGTGGACTTCTTTACAAGACACCCCTCACAGTTCAAGTCCGAATAATATCATATAGACGGTGAAGCGCTGCTTTGCCGTCTTTTTTGTATGATTATACCAAAACCGAAAGCTTATGAAAAGATTAAATATACATTAAAAATCGGCATATCTATTGCAATTTTATTAAAAATGTGGTAGTATAAATATGAATATGTAAAAGCACAGGGGCTTTTATATAAATCAGATACCGTGAAAGGACGGGGTATATTTATGTGGAGCATTTCAATGCTTAAAGAAAATGCCAAGAGAATGCTCAGCGGCTATTACTGGGCTGCTCTGGGCGCTTCGCTTATCGTTATGCTGCTTACGGGAGGGCTTGTTTCACAGTACAAGACCGACCAGAAAGATGTGACCGAGTTAATGAACAGCTATATTTCAGGCTCATCTGCCGCTTCGGACTCGGATTTCAATTTTGACTCCGAGGAGGATATAGAAAACTACATCAACGAATTCAGCGGCGCAGGTTCGGCTTCGGGAGATGAAATGGCGGAGGAGTTTGAGAAAATATTCGAAGAAGCTTTCGGAGATATATCCGCAAGTGATGTTGAGAGTGTTCTCTCGGTAATAGTAGGCACGGTTGCTGTTATCGTGCTGGTGTCGATACTGTTTTCGCTTCTCTACAGCCTGCTTTTTGCAAATCCGCTTACAGTAGGTCATAACCGCTTCTATCTTGACGCGAGAATGGGCAATGCTCAGGTGAGCAATATTTTCAGCCAGTTCTCAAACGGAAAATTCGGCAATACCGTCAAGACCATGTTCCTCTACGACCTCAAGCTCTGGCTCTGGGGACTGCTGGGAGTTATTCCCTTTATCTTCTTTGGTTTTTCGCTTGTCAACACCATCAAACGTGCGGGAAATATGAACAGCGCTTCAGTGGACGATGCTATGGCACTGGCTTGGGAGATACTTGGCAGCTTTATCCTTGCTATGCTTGCATACGTTGTGTTCATGCTTCCTCAGATCATCAAGAGACTGTCCTACACACTGGTGCCTTATCTCTTAGCCGAAAATCCTCAGATGCCTCAGAAGAGAGCCTTTGAGATAAGCGTTCAGACTATGAACGGCGAAAAGGCTCATTACTTCGGACTGCAGATGTCCTTTATCGGCTGGCTGTTCCTTGCCTCTTTCGCAGGCTCCACGATCGGACAGTTCGTCGGCGTATCTTTCGGAAGTATTGTTACCATTGCAGGTCTTGTATTCCTCTATCCTTATATTTACGCTACATATGCGGAATTTTACTGCTGTATGAGAGAAAAGGCTATGGCTACGGGAATTGCTTCTTCCGACGAGCTTTGCGGAATGTTCGGCAAGGCTGCACAGGGCGTTCCTTTCCCCGAGCAGGATGCGGCAAACTCTATGCCCTATCAGCGTGTGGATAACGGCGCAGGCACAAGCGGCAGCTATCCCGCATATCCTCAGAACGGCTCTCAGAATAATTCTCAGCCCACCGTTCCCCCCTACGGCGGAATGGAGGAGATAAACACCGCTCCTGCGCAGGAGCAGAGCGGTTCCGACAGCAGGATATCTCTTGAAAAGAAAGATTCATCAGATGATGATTACACAGGTCCCGAAATAAAGTAAACTGCTTCCGCCCCGATGAGATATCCTTGTCGGGGCGGTTTTATAAAGGGGTGACAGAAATGAATTACCGTGACTATCCCGAGGAAATGCTTGAGAAATTCGTCAGAGAGCAGAAGGAACTGTCTCGGAATATGGTCAATGAATATTTCGGCGGAAAGCTTTCGGATATTATTGAAAGCTGCGAAAAAAACGGCGTAAGAGAGGAATACGGCTCCTGCGCGGGAAACACTCTGCACAGAGGGATTTATCACGACGGAGACGCCTTTGAAATAGCGGTAACCAACGTATCAAGGGGAAAAAAGCTTAAAAAGCCGCCTTTGAGAAAGGACTATTACCGATATCTTTTTGATAAGGAGGACAGGCTTGTCTGCTCCGAAAAATACATTGCGGGCAGCGTTAAAAGCAGCCTTTGCGAGAAGGAGTATATTTTTGAGCGTGACGGTGTAAAATTCGGTCTGTGCGGTGACGAGCTGCATATTAACACACGTCTCTATGTTTCAAAATATTCGGAGGACAGGCTCCTTTACACTTATACCTATAGCGCCTTAAAAAAGCCCTTCGGCGGATTTATGACACATCTTGAAGATCTTTGCCTTTATGACTATGATGAAAACGGCAGAAAGCAGTCGGTAATGGTCTTTTTCAACTTTGTTGATCATGACCTGCATTCGTTTTTCCGTCCCGACCCTGTGCTGTATTATTACCGATATGATGAGGACGGGAAGATAACAGGCTTAGCCGATGAGTCAGGGTGGTTCATTCCCTCAAAGGCGTGTGGCAAAAGGACGTATCTTACTGCCCCGAAGGCAGCGGAGCAGATGGAAAAGCTTATTTCGGACCTGAATGATATTCCCGAAGATGTGTATGTCCTTTCGCTGTACATAGAGACAAACGAGAGCGATGGGAGCGCAGAGCTGTTTCTGGGGTATAATACCGAAGAAAACTGCCGCGGCAGTATTGACGGCTTTGACGATGACGAAGCAAGGTGGAACTACGCCTGCTGGCTGCAGAACGATCAGCCGCTTTTCGGGGAGGACAACAGGGTATATATAAGATATATCGGCTGCGGCGGCGAGCTCAGGCTGGCAGCTTCTGCGGTAAAGCTGCTGCATAAGTCGGGGGTCATCGCCCGTAAATTCGGCAGGGAACTGCCTGTAATGATCCACGGGCTGGAATATTACCCCGAAATTGCGGAGCATAATATCGCCGCAAACGGAAGAAAACTTATCCCAAAGGGATTTATTGAGTTCTGCGGCGGAAGATAAAGTGAATAACGCCTGCGGCACATATGCGTTCCGCAGGCGTAATTTATTTTATTCCCCGAGTATCCTTAAAAAGTGGTTAGCCTCTCTGAGAACGTGGTCTGCAAGCAGCGGCAGGATAAGGGAGCGTATCTGACAGCTTTCTATACCCTTTGTGCCTGCGGTCTTAAAGTCTCTGAATTTTATCGTTTCTGCTTTTGACTGTGCCCTGAGAGCCATATCCTGTGCATTATTGCAGCTTTGCAGGAGAACGGCATATTCCTTTGCAAAGCTGTCGGCTGAGTTTATAAGCTCTGCTTCGGAGGGATCAAGCAGTCCTCGGATAAACATTGCGTGCTCCATCATAATTCGGTTCCAGAAGCATTCCACTTCCTTCATTGACTGCGCACCCACAGTGCCGCTTTCCTCTAAATTGCGGAGATACTGCCTGTAAAGCTTTGCCTCCCTGATGATGTGCTCGATAAGAAGGGGATAGTTCATGGTGAACATACGACAGCTTTTTACCTGTTCAAGAGTTTCCTCTTTCAGCGAAATAAGACCGTCAAGAAGCCGCAGAGCGATTATGTTTAGGCTCTTTGCGCGTATGTATAGCTGTGGGCTGACAGATGCACCGCAGCAGCGAAGTCTCAGCTCCCTGTCGGTTATGCCGCTGTCGATGGGGATACCCGTAAGCTTTTCCGTCTGACGCTCGGCGGCTGCGGTAAACTCGGTCACGATCTCACCCGAAGAAAGGATGCTTTCCCCGATAATTCCGTCGGCAAGTGATACCGCACGGCTCAGCAGTCGTTCAAATTCGTTTTTGTAATGCTCCGCTCTTGCCGCAAAATCTGAATTTACGGGCGTGTAGCCTGCTTCAAGAAACAGGGAATGCTCCTTCATTATGCGCCCGAAAAACAGGTGCAGCTCCAGAGATGAAGTAATATAATCGCTTGTACTCGTATGCATAGCTTCCTCCTATGAAAAAAGTCATACTGATATTATATTCACAGGAAAGCAAATTGTTGTCGGGACAGCCGAAAATATTAAAATAAAAGGGGATTGACAAACTCTCTTTGGGGTGATATAATAGGTTATGCCGACAGTTCATTAGTACCTTCCTGTCGTTAAACAAAACCGGGACGTCTGAAATTATACAGATATGCGGACAGGTACTTTTCCTGCCCGCTTTTTATTTTGAAGGGAGCTCAAGATGTATATTCTTAAAACCGAAGCCGCCTTTGACTCGGCACATTTTCTTTACGGATATGAGGGCAAGTGCCGCAATATCCACGGACATCGCTGGAAGATAGAAGCGGAGATATGCGCCGAGGAGCTTGTAAGCGAGGGTCAGACCCGAGGAATGATAGTGGATTTCGGAGACTTCAAAAAAGATTTAAAGGAAATTGCCGACAGCTTTGACCATAGGCTTATCTATGAGATGGGAACGCTGAAAGCCGCCACCGAGCAGGCGCTTGCCGATGAGGGCTTTGCGGTCGTAAGGGTGGATTTCCGTCCCACTGCGGAAAATTTCTCACGGCACATTTTCGGGCTTTTAAAAGACGAGGGCTACTCTGTAAAAAGGGTCACGGTTTATGAAACTCCGTCAAACTGTGCGGTCTATGAGGAGGACTGAGCTGTGGAATATAAGGTTGCCGAGAAATTCGTGAGCATAAACGGCGAGGGAACAAAGGCAGGAGAGCCGGCAGTGTTCATTCGCCTGGCAGGCTGTAACCTCCGCTGCTCCTACTGCGATACGATGTGGGCTAACAGCTTTGACGCCCCTCACGAAAAAATGACCGAGCAGGAAATAGCAGGATATGTCCGCAGTACGGGCATAAAAAACGTGACCCTTACAGGGGGCGAGCCTCTTTTGGCGGAGAATGTTTCTGTGCTGCTTTGCGCACTTGCGGAAACGGGAGCCGAGGTGGAGATAGAGACCAACGGCAGCGCTGATATTTCTGTCTGCGACAGCATTTCCCCCCGTCCCTCCGTAACAATGGACTATAAGCTCCCTTCAAGCGGAATGGAAGGTCATATGCGCCTGTCGAATTTCGCTCTGCTTAAAAGCACGGATACGGTGAAATTCGTCGCAGGCAGCGATAATGACCTTGAGCGTGCATTGGAGATAATAAAGGAGTACGGGGTGACAAACAGGTGCAGGGTATTTTTCAGCCCCGTTTTCGGGAAGATAGAGCCTGCAAGGATAGTTGACTTTATTCTGAAAAACAAGCTGAACGGTGTGAATTTCCAGCTCCAGCTTCACAAATTCATATGGGACCCCGATAAAAGGGGAGTATAATGAGGACTGATACTATGAAAAAGATAGACACAAATGCAATTGAAGAGCATATCAGAGGCATTCTCACCGCTCTGGGAGACGACCCCGACAGAGAAGGGCTTAAAGAGACCCCTCACAGGGTGGCAATGATGTACGCCGAGGTCTTCGAGGGAATGAACCATACCAACGAGGAAATTGCGGAGATTTTCAGCAAGTCCTTTGAGGAGGAGAGCGGCTCCGAGGATTTTGTGCTGGTAAAGGATATAGAAGCCTTTTCCTACTGCGAGCATCACATTGCCCTTATGTACGATATGAAGATCTCCGTGGCATATATTCCGAGGGGCAGGGTGCTGGGGCTTTCAAAGATCGCACGTATAGCAGATATGGCGTGCCGCCGCTTACAGCTTCAGGAGCGAATAGGTGCGGACATTGCCGAGATAATGGAAATGGCAAGCGGCAGCCCCGATGTGGCTGTTATGATAGAAGCGTGCCACAGCTGTATGACTGCAAGGGGGATAAAAAAGCCCTCCGCAAAGACCTCCACGATGACCCTCAGAGGACGTTTCAAGGACGATACGGCTTTGCAGAACAGGCTTATGCTGCAGATGAAAATGGGATAAAAAAAGCTTCGCTTCGGACATTTCCGAAACGAAGCTTTTTTATATTCGGTCAAATTCAGATCACTGAGCAGCCTCAACAGTGGTGATATCGCTGCCGAACCACTTTGTGGAGATCTCGCCCAGCTTGCCGTCAGCCTTCATCTCGCAGAGGATCTTCTGTACCTCGTCGCGGAGAGCCTGATCTTCCTTGCGGAAGCCGATAGCGTATTCCTCTTCCTCAAGACCGTCGGGGAGCACCTTGTAATCCTTGCCTGCGGAGGTTATCTGATAGTTTGCAACAACGCTGTCAAGGAAAACTGCGTCAACGAGACCCAGCTCAAGCTGCTGGAGAGCCTCAACGTTTGTAGCCATAGCGGTTACGGAAACGGGAGTTTCCGATGTGCAAAGCTCGGAAGCCTCAAGTATCTCCTGAGCGGAGGAGCCGTTCTGAACGGCAATGTTCTTACCTGTCAGGTCGCCCATTGCTGCCACATCGGAGGAAGCGGGGACAACGAATACCATTGCATTCTTCATATAGGGGTCGGAAAGGTTCATCTGCTCAGCTCTGGAGGGGTTGATGCTCATGCCGTTCCAGATGCAGTCAATTCTGCCAACGGCAAGGTCCTGTTCCTTTGTATCCCAGTCGATGGGCTGCTTAACAAGCTCAACGCCCATTCTTGCGCATACTTCCTCTGCAACGTCGATATCGAAGCCTACGATCTCGTCGCTTTCATTGGTGTAGCCCATAGGCTCAAAGGTAGCGTCAAGACCGAGGATAAGCTTGCCGTTGTCGAGTATCTTCTGAAGGGACTCGTCGGTTCCGGCAGCCGCAGTCTCAGCACCCTCGGAAGGTGCAGCGGTATCCTCGGGAGCGGTCTGCTGGGAAGCTCCGCCGCAGCCTGCAAATGTAATAGCCATAGCGGCAGCTGCAATAGCCGCCATAAATCTTACTTTTTTCATACTATCTTCTCCTTAAATATCATTGGGGATATGCCCTACGCTTTAATATACCACAGTCGGAAGATTTTGTAAAGCGAATGTAATGCTTTTCGGTGATTTGTCTATATTTCATGATTTTTAGGGTGTGAATATGTGGGTTTCAACTATGTCATAAATCTCAGAGGATAATTTGTCTGTCATAAATCCTTAATACTCTAAAACGTTTAACCGACTTTCGGCATAGATATTCGGATAAATGTTTTGTATACGTTTACATACTAAACGTTTGAAAAATGCTGCAGTGTCATCAAATGTACTGATTTATCATAGAAAAATTGTTAAATTTTCTAAACCCCTTGCCAAAACTATATAAAAATGTTATAATGTTACTTGAAATGTATATGCATTATACATAAACGAAAGTCAAAAACATAAAAGGAGTGTTTATCCTATGAATTACGGACATTTTGACCTTGAGAACAAGGAATACGTGATCACCCGCCCCGATACCCCTATGCCTTGGGCAAACTATCTGGGCGACCCCGAGTACGGCGCTATCATCTCCAACAATGCAGGAGGCTACAGCTTCGTTAAGTCGGGAGCTAACGGAAGAATTATCCGTTACCGCTTCAACTCTGTTGCAATGGACCAGCCCGGCCGCTACATCTATCTGAAGGACGGCGAAACAGGGGATTATTGGTCTGCTTCCTGGTCTCCCGTCTGCAAGCCTCTTGACGAGTACAAGAGCGAGTGCCGCCACGGTACAGCTTACACCGTTATCACCTCCGAGTACAAGAATATCAAGACCGAGACTACATACTACGTTCCCAGAAACGCTCTCTACGAGGTATGGGCTGCTAAGATAACCAACACCGATTCCAAGCCCAGAAAGCTCTCCGTAACAGGCTACTGCGAATTTGTTAATGATAACAACTATGAGCAGGACCAGGTAAATCTCCAGTACACTCTGTTCATCACACACACCTATTTCAAGGGCAATTTCATTCTCCAGAAGCAGAATGAAGTATTCAAGAACCCCGATAATGAGCGCTTCCTCGGCGTTGCAAAGGCTGATGTTTCCGCATACTGCGGCGACAGAGACGCATTCGTCGGCTCATACAGAAGCTATGCTAATCCCAAGGGAATTGAAGAGGGTCTGAACGGTCAGCTCAACTACAACACCAACTCCTGCGGCGCACTCCAGAGCGATATCGTTCTCCAGCCCGGCGAGACAAAGGAGATCATCTACATTCTCGGTCAGAGACCCGAGGCTGTTGCTGCCGAGATCATCGAGAAGTATCAGAAGGACGGCGTTGTTGAGGCTGAGATCGCTGAGCTCAAGGAGTTCTGGCACTCCAAGCTTGGAAACTTCCAGGTAAATACTCCCGACGCAGACTTCAACAATATGATAAACGTATGGAACGCATACAACTGCTTCATCACCTTTATCTGGTCCAGAGCGGCTTCCTTCCAGTACTGCGGTCTGAGAAACGGCTACGGCTACAGAGATACCGTTCAGGATATCCAGGGTATTATCCACCTTGCTCCCGAAATGGCAAAGAAGCAGATCGAGTTTATGCTTTCCGCACAGGTCACAAACGGCGCAGGTCTTCCTCTTGTTAAGTACACTCACAAGGCAGGTCAGGAAAATCACCCCGACGAAAACGACCCCAACACAGCATATGCTAAGGAGACAGGTCATCCCTCCTACCGTGCAGATGACGCTCTCTGGCTCTTCCCCACGATTTACAAGTACATCTCCGAAAGCGGCGATATTGCATTCCTCGATGAAGAGATACTCTACGCTAACGACGGCGAAAAGGGTACTGTTTACGACCACCTCAAGAGAGCTATTATGTTCTCTATGAATAACCTCGGCAACCACGGTATGCCCGCAGGTCTCCACGCTGACTGGAACGACTGTCTCCGTCTCGGCAAGAAGGGCGAGTCCACATTCGTTGCATTCCAGCTGGTTTACGCTGTTAAGATTCTCAGAAGCTATGCAGAGCTGAAGAACGATACCGATTATGTTAAATATCTTGATGAAGTTAAGGCAAAGCTTGACGATATCCTCAGCGCTTGCTGGAACGAGGACAGATGGATAAGAGGCTACAAGGAGGACGGTACCGTTATCGGTCAGAGAACCGACCCCGAGGCAAATATGTGGCTCAATCCTCAGTCCTGGTCTGTTATCTCCGGCTTTGCAAGCAAGG
>NZ_JBJERV010000051.1:0-37563 GCF_051882455.1 Huintestinicola sp.
GGGATCTTGCCGATGTTCTTGAAATATTCGCTCATTGTTTTTTCCTCCATATGTAAATTTAAAAAGTGAACTTTGATCTTCACAGAAATACTTCCGTGTTGTATTAAATACATTTTACATTGTAATCGGTTTCTTGTCAAGAGGTTTTTGTAAAAAACACATAAAAATTTACAGTTTAAATGAAAAGAAAGTTCAGAAATTTACCGCTCCCAGCTTTGTATACGCCTTGCGCAGCACGTCCTTGGAGACCTTGAATATACCGCTTGCCATAACAGGCTTGTCAAGCTTCATCAGACGGAAAATAACATAATTTTCCTCATGCTCATCATCCGAGTAAAACGCCGCCTCGATGTATTCGTTTTTTAGAGCGTAATAATTCACAGGCTTCAGCTTCAGAAGATACTCCTCGCTCTTGTCCATCTCACCGCAAAGCACCTCAAAATCATCGGCAACATAGTTCACAAGCTTGCATTTCATTGAAGCGAGCCGTTTTTTAAGCGGCTGTTCCTCGGAGGACTTCTTTTTGAAGATGTCAAACAGTCCCATAGACGTTACCTCTTTTTTGCCAGAAGCGCTCTGAGCATATCCACCCTTAGCCTGTCCCTGTGCTCGGGCTTCACAAGGTAATAAAGATAGCTTTCAAGGATATTCACAGGGTGCATGAGCCTGCCCTCTATCTTGAAATTCTCAAAGCCCATCGGCACGTATTTTTCATAAATCGCCCGGGGCGAAATGTGAGTTTCAAAAGCAAGGGTATCGTAAAAATTCATATCCGTATTGGGACATGGGAACTGAGTATCGGGAATAGGCTTCATCATATCGCTTTCCAAGCCGAATACCTGCCTGTTGAGCTCAAACTGCCTTTCTCCCAGGAACTCGTAATGCTTCTTCCGCCGCCTGCAGTGGGGCGTGCAGTAGGAATTAACAAGCAGCTCTATCTTATCCTTATGGGGCAAAGCCTCAAGCTCATCAAAGCGGTTGTTCCAGTTGTAATCGAGGACCACAAGCTTGAAGTCCTTTTCAAGCTCGGAAAGAAGCCGGTCCCTGTCCTCTATCTGCTTGACGGTGGAGGAGATGAGCGGATACTGCGGGTAAGTTTTCCTTATGTATTCCTCAAGGACGGGCACATTCACGATAATTTCATTAAGCCCGTTTTCCGCCGCCTTTGTGATCATGTTGCAGAAGGGGTCTGAAAGGTGTTTTTCGGTGACAAGGGGGTTGGTGAAGGTGTATCTTATAGGAATACCCCGTGAATTGTATTCCTTGATGATAAAATCGATAAACTCCCGTCTGACAGCGCCCACCGCCGCCCTGCCCCCGTTCCACGCCGCAGGAGGAAAACAGCCGTATGACGAAGCGATCTTGACCCCGTCATAAAAAAGCTCGGGACGTTCCTTTAACGCGTCCGCAAAGGCAAGGTTCATTTTATAGTTGCCGCAAAAATCGGGAAGATGAAAATTTATGCTCATATATAGACCTCACAAATCACATTATAATACTATTTTAACAGATTTTCCTTCACCCGTCAATAGCTTTTGTGTAGATTTTAACAAAAATTATAATAAGAACAAAATTATTAAAAAGCCCATATCCACCTTGACATTTATACGATTTAGATGTAAAATTATATTGATAGCTGTAAAAGCGTTTTACAGCCCCAAGGAAAGGATTTTAAGATCATGAGAGGAATATATTCATCAGTCACAGATATGCGCCGAAAGGTTTTCACCGAAGTCGCAAGGCTTGCCTACGAGGGCGGCGATTATACGCGAATGGAAGATCTGCCCTACAAGATAGTCCCCGGGGACGTGGCAACGCACCGCGAGTCCATTTTTCTCGAAAGAGCCATTGTTGAAGAGCGTTTAAGGCTTGCAATGGGTCTGCCGCTGAGAAGCGTAAGCGAGCACGCTCCCGTCTCCAAGGGCGTTAACGAAAGCGCCATTGCCGAGAAGTATTATGACCCGCCCCTTGTAAATATCATCAGCTTTGCCTGCAACGCCTGCCCCACAAAGCATTACCACGTTACCGAGGTGTGCCAGGGCTGCTTTGAAAATCCCTGCAAGGAGGTATGCCCCAAGGGAGCCATACAGATACGCCACGGCAAATCAAAGATCGACCAGAGCAAGTGCATAAAATGCGGCAGATGCAAGGACGTGTGCCCATATCACGCCATTTTAAAGGTTGAGCGTCCCTGTGCAAAAGCCTGCGGAATGGACGCCATCGGCAGCGACGAGCACGGCAGAGCAAAGATAGATTACGATAAATGCGTTTCCTGCGGAATGTGCCTTGTAAGCTGCCCATTCGGAGCCATTGCCGACAAGGGACAGATCTTCCAGCTCATTCACGCCATAAAAACCGGCAAAAGGGTAGTTGCCATAGTAGCCCCCGCATTTTACGGACAGTTCGGACCCAAGGTGACTCCCGAAAAGCTCACCTACGCCATGAGACAGCTGGGCTTTGACAGCGTTGTGGAGGTAGCGGTGGGAGCAGACCTCTGCACCATCGAGGAAGCAAAGGACTTTGTGGAAAATGTTCCCGACAAGCTGGATTTTCTTGCAACCTCCTGCTGTCCCTCATGGTCTGTAATGGCAAAGAAGCTTTTCCCCGAGCTTGCCCAAAATATATCGATGGCGCTTACGCCGATGGTGCTTACCGCAAGACTTGAGAAGAAAAAGGATCCCGACTGCCGCATAGCCTTTATCGGGCCCTGCGCCGCAAAGAAGCTCGAAGCCAGCCGCAGGACCATACGCAGTCACGTGGATTTCGTCCTCACCTTTGAGGAGCTTATGGGAATGTTCGCCGCAAAGGACGTTGACCTTGAAAATATCCCCGACAGCGAAAATGTACCTCTTAATGAGGGAACAGGCGCAGGACGAGGCTTTGCGGTAAGCGGAGGCGTTGCGGGAGCAGTAGCCGAGGAGATAAAGCGGATCGCCCCCGACAGGGAGGTCAAGGTTGCTTCGGCGCAGGGACTTCACGAGTGCAAAAAAATGCTCCAGCTTGCAAAGGCAGGAAAATACAAGGGTTATCTTCTTGAAGGAATGGGCTGTCCCGGCGGCTGTGTGGCAGGCGCAGGAACCCTTTGCGCTGTAAACAAGGCGACCATAGCCATCGACAAATACAAAAAGCAGGCTGACAAACAGACTGCTTCCGAGACCGAATATGTAGCCGACCTTGACGTGCTTGAAAAGGACGATCTTGAATAAAAACAAAAATCAGGAGGACGATCATATGAGCAAACGAGCAAGACAATACATAGGAATAATTTCTGCAGTAGTGATATACTATCTTATTCACGAGGGTGCACATCTGCTGACAGCCCTTGTAATGGGAGTATTCAAGCAGATAAACTTTATGGGCATAGGCGTCCAGATAGATGTCTTTAACGACCGAATGTCCGATTTTCAAATGGGCATTTTCTGCCTTGCGGGAGCGTTAGCAAGTCTTCTTGCAGCATATATCCTCCTTGCCCTCAGAAAAAGGATATGCAGCGCAAAAAGCCCCGTTTTCCGCTGTGTGATGTACTATACATCAATAACAATGCTGCTCCTCGACCCGATTTATCTAAGCATTCTCTGCGGCTTTTTCGGCGGCGGAGATATGAACGGCATATCCCTGCTCATTCCCGAAGCAGCAGCAAGAATAATATTCGGCGTGATGCTTGTGGTAAACGCATTTGTTTTCATCAAGGCAATACTTCCCGAATATAAGGCTTCCTTTGCGGAAAGCGGTGAAAAGAATGAAAACTCATAAAAAGAAATTAACGGCAGTTTCGATAATTCTCATTATCCTCGCCCTCATTATCGCCGCAATAGCAGGCTTTATAATTATTTTAAACTCCCCCGTAAACCCCGACAGCTTTGAAGCGTCGGAGCTTGATGACGGTACTCTATACATAATTGATTACAAAGGTCTGCCAAGACGGAATTTTGTTTTTCCTTCGGAAATAAACGGGAAAAAGGTGACAAAAATAATCCGCTTCTCACGGAATATCGAAGCGTTTGATAACCTTATTGAGACCGCAGAAATTCCCGAAGGAGTTACCGAAATATCCGGCACATTCGGAAAATTAAAAAAGCTCAGAAGCGTTAAGCTTCCCCAAAGCCTTGAACATATCGGAGGCGGCTCATTTTATAAATGCGAAAGCCTTGAAAAAATAGATATTCCCGATAATGTAAGCGAAATTGACTATGGTGCTTTCCAAAGCTGTGTTTCCCTCAGCGAGGTAATGCTCCCCGAAAATTGCAAAATATGCAGCAAAGCATTTGCAGACTGTACCGCACTTGAAAATGTTGACCTGCCCGAAAATGCCGTTTACGAAGATATGGCTTTCAGTGACACGCCCTTTGAAGCGAAGGAGCCTTATTTTATCCTGAACAAAACCTTGCAGAAGTGCAATACCCGGGGCAAAGTCGTTATTCCCGATAATGTTACAAGAATAGGTCAGGATGCCTTCAAAGGCAGTAACGTGACTGAGATAATAGTTCCCGACAGCGTTGCCGAAATAGCAGGTTATGCTTTTGCAGGCTGCGAAAGCCTTGTAAGAATAACTCTCCCCGACAGTACCGAAAAGCTCCCCGAGGGTTGCTTTTACAGCTGCACATCTCTCAAAGAGTTTGATTTTCCCGAAAGCCTTACCGAAATAGGCGAACGAGCTTTCTCTCAAAGCGGTCTTGTCTCTGTCAAGATCCCCCACAGCGTAAAGGTCATCGGCGCAAACGCATTCCTAATGTGCAATAATATCACAAGCCTTGAATATCCCGCAGGCACCAAAGTTGACAACGGTGCATTTGCATACTGCGCCTCTCTTAAAGAGCTTTCTTTTGAAGAAGGAGTTTCGGAGCTTCCGGATTTTTGCTTTAGAAACTGCACCGCCCTTACCCAAATAAAGCTGCCCGACAGCATAAAACTGATAGGCATAGGCTGTTTTGCTTGCTGTACGGAGCTAAAAACAGCCGAGCTCTGCATAAGCATTGACGGCTACGGCGACAATATGGAATATCACGCCGAAGAGTACACATACGGGTGGTTCAGCGGCTGTGAAAAGCTTGAATATGTCCTTCTTTCCAATAAAACCGAAATGGCTGATTACAGAAGCCTTATGGCAGGAACAACACTTAAAGGCATATACGTTCCCGGAAGCGTAACAGGCAGTATGTCAGGCACCCGCAATACAAATTCCGAATATTACAAAAAAAATCCCGTTAGCATATATTCCGAAAAAGACGTGAGCAGCGACTTTACATATATGAACGGCACAACTGCCTATTGCCCCGTTTCTTCCCGTGAAGAAGCGGAAAGGCTTATGGGACTTAATCAATAACCTTAGATTTATTCCGGCTTAAATTCCCTCATGACCGCACAAGCCTGCCTTACGCCGTCCACCGCCGCAGACATGATTCCCCCCGCATAGCCCGCACCCTCACCGCAGGGATATAACCCCTTAACCGATAAGCTGCACATATCCTCTCCCCGTGGGATCCTTACGGGAGAGGATGTTCTTGTTTCGGGAGCCGTAAGCAAAGCGCCCTTGTCACCAAAGCACGCCATTCTCTTTGAAAACACACCAAGTCCGACCCTCATCATATCCGTAACAAAGGGCGGCAGAACATCGTTAAAGTTGCAGGGAACAACTCCCCTTGCATAAGTCCCCGTAACGGTAGGAGAAACGATACCGCCCTTTCCCTCAAGAAATGCGCCCACAGTTGAAGCGGGAGCGGCATAATTTTTTCCTGCCAAAGTAAAAGCCGCCCTCTCAATTTTGCGGACAAAATCCACACCGCCTAAAACTCCGCCCCCGAAATCCTCGGGCGAAACGCTGACCACCAGAGCCGCATTTGCATTTTCCCCGTCTCTTGCAAACTCGCTCATGCCGTTAGTGACCACAGAATTTTCCTCGCTCTGAGCAGGCACCACCGTTCCTCCGGGACACATACAGAAGGTGTAAACTCCCCTGCCGTTTTTAGTGTAGCTCAGCTGATATTCCCCCACAGGCAGCGCAGGATCGCCCGCATGAACGCCGTACAGACTTCTGTTAACGCTCTCCTGGGTATGCTCGATCCTCGCCCCAACCGCAAAGGGCTTAGGCTCCATAGCTATCCCCTTTGAATACATCATCTCAAAGGTGTCCCTTGCACTGTGACCCACCGCAAGGATAAGCGCAGAAACGGGAATTTCCTCCCCGTTCACCACAACGCCGCAGACGTTCCCGTTTCGTACACAAATATCCTCCACCCGTGAATTGAACCGAACCTCTCCCCCAAGCTCGGTTATCCTTCTTCGGATATTCTTGACCACACCTCTGAGCCTGTCCGTGCCGATATGAGGCTTTGCCTTAGTAAGTATCTCCTCGGGAGCGCCCATTTCTGTAAGTCTCGCAGACACAAACCTGCAAAGAGGGTCCTTGATGCGAGTGGTAAGCTTTCCGTCGGAAAATGTACCTGCACCGCCCTCTCCGAACTGCACATTTGTCTCGGGAGAAAAGCTGCCGCCGTTCCAGAACCCCGTCACCGCCCGGGCTCTCCTGTCAACATCAGCTCCCCGCTCAAAAACCACTGGGCAGTACCCCGCCTCCGCCAGCACAAGAGCCGCGAACATTCCTCCGGGACCAAATCCCGCAACAGCGATCCTCCCCTCAGGTCTCTTCTCGCCCGAAATAACAGGCGTAAAGGGTGTAATGTCGACCAAAGCGCAATTATCCCGCCTGCCGCATATTTTCCGCTCCTCATCACAGCTCTCAAGCTCCGCCCATACCGAGGAGACTGTCCGGATATCGTTTTGTTTACGCGCGTCAAGGGATATCTTGTGTATCCCCGTCCTCACCGCATTTTTATGTGATATGCCCGCCTTTTTCAGAGCGGCGGCAATTATCTCCCCGTCACCCGTTCCCACAGGCAGGGAAATTCCTGAAATAATAATAGCCATATTACTCCTTAAAATTCACAATAATTTTACAATCTCAGTGTAACCTTTTGTCCTTTTCAACTGTTTTATAAATAAAGGGAAAATTCTATCCGTGAATGGAATGATGAATATGAAAAAGCTGATAATGATATTTCTGACCGTCCTCGCCCTGACCGCCTGTGCCAAAACGGAAAACGAGCCGCCCGAGGAGACCGATATCATCACCGATACCAAGCCCACAATAATGACCGAGACCGAGCAGACTGCCAAGCCTCCGAAAGCCGAAACAACGGAAACCGAACCGCCCCCTATCTCTTTCAGCCCCGTGACCGAAGAAACAGTTACATCGGAAACAGCCGTCCGTACAGAACCGCCCGTATCCGAGACCGAACCCGAGCCGTCTGTGACCCAAAGCACCGAAGCCCCCTCACCCGCAAAGCTGTCATTTCGCATAAAAATGACAGACAGCACAAGGGGCGAGCTGTGTGAGGACGCATTTTTCGGCAAAAAAGGCGACCTTGTAGATATCACCGTTCCCAAAGGAATGTACACCACCGACAGCGGCGAGATAATCCTGACTCTTTCGGAAAACGCCGCCATAATGGAAACATATCCCTGTCAGATATCCGAGCAGGACATCGAAAACATCGAGCCTGTCTCCGCAGACCGCTTCACAATTACCGTTGCGGAAATTGCCGATACATACATTATAGGCACGCTTAATGAGTATACATTCTTTGCGGACAGGGGCGAAAAGCTCGTGGTAAACGTCCCTGCGGGAAACAAATTCAGGATCAGCAATATAATCGAAGTTGAGCTTGACAGCACCGCCGAAATAACCGACCTTATTCCCGAAACGCCCGACAGCAGCCCCGAAGAGGGCAGCAAACAGATAAGCGGCAGCTATTCTCTTAGGATAATCGCCGAGCCTGTGCCTGCGCTGACCTCCGTAAGCGAAATAATGACCGAAACCGAGACCTCCCTGTCATCGTGGGAAATTGCAGAGACCACCGTCACCGAAAGATACGCCGACTATACCTTCACCGCCCGAATGACAAGCTCTGCCGAGGGCGTCCTCACGCAGGACACCTTTTTCGGAAAATCGGGAGACAGATTTCAGATAGACACATCATCGGGCTATATCCCGATCTATTCGGAAAATACCGACATATCCATAACCCTCTGGAACGACGCCTACATCGGCATAACAAGCAATATCATAATCCCTGCCGACGCCGTATATTCCATCGATATATACTACTGAACCCCGGGACAGACCATATCCTCCCCGGCGGTCCTGATGTAGTGGAAAAGATACTGCTGAGCAATTCCCTCAACGCCCTTCACACATTGGGGCAGCCCATTGGGATAAAACCTCTCGTTTACCCTCTTTATCCACACATCAACAGGATAAGCGTCAGTCTTGTAAAAGCCGAAAAGCAGCACGCACATCGCCACCTTGGGACCAATGCCCTTGACCGTCATAAGCGCCTTCTTAGCCTCTTCCGTGGGCATTGCCGCAATTCTCTCAAGGCTCACTTCACCGCTTGTAACACGCCTTACGCAGTCCTCGATGTACTTTGCCCGAAAGCCCGCTCTCAGAGGTGCAAGCTCCTCTGCAGTGACCCCCTTCATCTTCTCAATATCGGGAAATCCGCCGTACATTCCGCACAGCCTGCCGATTATCCCCTTGATACGGGGAATGTTGTTGTTCTGGGACAGGATAAAGGAAATGAGGCACTCCTCCCCATCCTGCTTTAAAAGCCTGACGCCCTTTGCAAATTTACAGGCGGCGGATAATGTCTCGTCCTCGGAAAAGCGCCGCTTCAGCTCGCCGTAATCCGTTCCCAGATCAAAATAATCAAACCATATATCCAGAAAATCCTTCTCGGAAACTCCGTGAAGAATGAATTTTCCGCTGTCACGCTCCGTCTCGGAGATGGTCAGCGGTATATTTTTGAAAAAGCCCTTGTATGTGCGGAAATGATCGGAGGGAACCGCCTCCCACCTGAAAGCCTGACCGCAGTCAAGAGTATCGTCCAAGGACATATTCTCCTCAAAGAGAATAATGCCCTCTTTTTTTACTTCATAATCCATAGCCACATTCCTTTAATATAATAGCACAAATATTCTGATTTGTCAATCCGCAAATCAAACAAATATTTCGTCTTTATTTCAGCACATTTGTATCATCCGATAATATACGGCTCATCAAATACTGCCGCATATTTAGGCGGAACAACTTTATTTTTATGAAGCTTTCCGAAGAACCACAGCTTGAAGCCCACCTCATTTTTCAGCTTGTCAAAATAAATATTCAGCCTGCTCATGGGCAAGCTCCGCGAACTGCCCATATCAAGGAACTCAGCAATAGAGCCGGGGGGCTCGTGAGTAAATATGTAATCCACCTTGTCTCCAACATCGGATAGCCGTTTCCTGCCCTCCTCAAGCCGTTCTTCATCGGGAAGCTCCTGCTCCCACCAGGTGTCGTTCTCGATGCGCGCATCAATGTCCGAAGCCTGACCGCCGCCGAAAACGAAAGCCTTTATCCCGTCAATGTCAAATATCTCCCCCGAAGAAAGCATGAACAGATTGCCGCAGATATGCCGCCCCCTGCCGCCAAGAAGCTCCTCCTCGGGATATTTTTCCAGCAGGTCGTAATTGTCGTGACTGCCTGCAAGAAACAGTGTAGTGAACCGTTTCCCGCCTATTTTTTTAAGCATAGCCTTTTCCCTGTCCGAGCCGTCCCATACAAAGCCGAAATCGCCGCAGATAATGAGGAAATCCCCCTTTTTAAGCTGTTTGACCGACCTGTGTGAAAAGCGGCTGTAATCGCCGTGAGTATCACCCATAACGCAAATCATATCAAAAACCTCGCATTACAATCTGCCCTTGAAATCCCCGTAGCCGAACTCCCGCTCAAGGATAACTCTGCCCTCGGTATCGATACGGTAAATGGAAGGCAGCCCGATACCGTTGAAGGTGTTGTTCTTGCACATAGTGTAAATCGCCATATCGCAGAACACAAGCCTGTCGCCAACACAAAGGGGCTTGTCAAAGGAATATTCCCCGATGGAATCCCCCGCAAGACAGGTCGCCGCGCCGATAAAATAGGTGTGCGCCTTTTCTCCCCTCTCCCCCGCGCCGATAATTCTCGGACGATAGGGCATTTCCAGAACATCGGGCATATGGCAGGCGGCAGAAGCGTCTATTATAGCATGGGAATGTCCACCGCTCTCATACACCTCAAGAACAGTCGCCACAAGCCACCCCGCATTAAGGGCGCAGGCCTCACCCGGTTCGATATACACCTGAACGCCGTACTTGTCCTGCACATAGCTGATAACTCTCACAAGCCTGTCAACATCGTAATCATCTCTTGTAACGTGATGACCGCCCCCGAAATTGACCCACTTCATTTTCGGAAGGTACTTTCCGAATTTTGCTTCAAAATGGGGAATGGTCCTCTCCAGAACATCGCTGTTCTGCTCGCACATGGTGTGAAAATGCAGACCGCTCAGACTGTCAAGCAGCTCCTCCTCAAAGTCCTCCGCCTTGACTCCCAGACGTGAAATTCCCGCACATGGGTCATAAATGGCAGTCTCTATCTCCGAATATTCGGGATTTACCCTCATACCGCATTCTATTTTCCTGCCCCTCTCAGCCGCCTTGTCCAAAGCAGGCTTAAATCTTCTCAGCTGAGCAAAGCTGTTGAATACGATATGACCGCAGATCTCGGTTATCTCCTCAAACTCCTCGGGACGGTACGCAGGAGAGAAAATGTGAACTTCCCTGCCCTTCATCTCCTCATATCCCAGCCTTGCCTCATAAAGACCGCTTGCGGTAGTGCCGTCAAGATACCTTGCCAGAAGAGGATAAGTGCTGTACATAGAAAACGCCTTCTGCGCCAGGAGCACCTTACAGCCTGTCCGCTCGGAAACGCTCCTGAGTATCTTCATATTCTTCTCAAGCAGTCTTTCGTCCACCACATAGCAGGGCGTTCTGACTGAACTTAAATCAAAACCGGGCATAGTAAACCGTCCTTTCCGTATTCAAAAATACTGTCGGCAATGGGGCACCCAAAGGCACCCGCAAACTGTCCGACAGTATCATAAGTTATTTTTTATTATCGTCTGTACCGTCAACGAACTCGATATTATCGAGCTGAGACTTGAGATTAGCCACAACACCTCTGCGGAACTCAAAGCGAAGCTCCGTCTGCTCACGCTTCTCCTCATCGGTAAGTCCCTGCTCGCGGGATTTTCTGGCAAGCTCGTTGATACGGTCAATTTTTTCCTTAGTCATTGTTTTCTTCCTCGGACTCGGTCTTTTCCTCTGCGGAGGTATCCTCGGGAGCCTTTTCAGCAGCCATAGCCGCAGCTCTTTCGGCTCTCATCTTCTCGACCTCTTCCGGAGTACCCGACATAGCGGTGGTCTTCATATCCTCGGGCAGCTCGGAAACAAAGCCTTCGATCTTGTCAAAAGTGACCTTGCCCGTAAAGTCCATGCCGCTGGGGCGGATATTTCTGGAGCCGAGAGTATAGATATCGCTGGAAACAGTGGTCATGCCCACTGCGCGCATAACGTTCTTGTTCTGCTTGCCTGCCTCAACGAAGTCCTTGAGAGAGGAGCTGAAGGGAATGGAAAGCTTGTCCTCGGGGAGGGAGCCTGCCATTTTAAGTATCTCTGCGCCCCTGTCATTAAGAGCAAGTATGCGTCCGAAGGTGGGAGGCACCTTGAGGTCATCTGTCCTGATGCCGAAGAGAGCATTGAAAAGGATCCTCTTGATACGGGACATAGGATAACGCTTTACCTTTATCTTGTCGAGAAGGTCCTCAAGAGAGGTAGCCACTCTTGCAGCCTGGAATATCCTGTTCTCAAGACCCTGACCCACATCGGGAGTCATAGCAAGCTCCTGAGGAGACATTGTTCTCAGGCGGTAAAGAAGAACTCTCTCGAAATTCTCGAACCAGCAAAGAAGCTCCTTGTCCTCATATTCCGCAACAGCGTCGGCAGTCTCCTTGGGAACGAAAGCGGAGAAGTCCTCGCCGTCATCGATAAGCTGACGGATATAGCTGCCGCTGGCAATAGTGGAGCTGTGGCTGTCGGAATCGTGCTCAGCGCCCTCACGCTTGACAGTAAAGGGCTTTATCTTGTCAAGAAGTCCCAGGATCTTCAGAGACTTGATGTACTCAACAGCAAGGATATTGTTGGGAGAATTAAGGATATCGCCCACCAGAGGGCCGTACTTGTAGGACACAAGCTGCTGGACCGCGTCGGGGAAGGGAATGCCCTGCTCCATAAGGGGCTTGATGTTCTCGGGAGTTGTTACCTCCTGAACAGCGTCGGCGCACTGAATGAGCTGCTCCACGCTTCCGCACTCACTGCCGAAGGAAATACCCTCAACGCATCTGAGTGAACCCAGCATAAGAACGCCGCAGCGGGCAAAAAGCTCGGCATTTGCCAGGCTGTACTGAACGGGCATTTCGATAACAAGGTCAACGCCGTTCTTGACAGCGATCTCGGCTCTCTTGAACTTGTCCATAAGAGCAGGCTCGCCTCTCTGAACATAGTTGCCGCTCATAACAGCAACGATGTGAGTAGCACCCGTCTGCTTCTTTGTTTCCTCTATCTGATAGATATGACCGTTGTGAAAGGGATTGTATTCGCAGATAATTCCGTAAGTTTTCATTATTCGACCGTCCTTTGAAAGTAATTGGTAATAACCGGTAAACGCACATCATAACAACATTTACCCATAATAATCTTAATTATATCACACATTTAAAATATTTGCAAGGGCTTTTGAGAAAAAAACTCAATGTCCGTTTATTGAGGCGATCATTGATACCATAAACTCCAGAAGCATTGCCGTCAGCATAGCATAAGCAGCTATGTTTACAGCGCACATAAACAGAAGGATAAGTATAAGCGAAACGGCAATATGCGCCAAAATGCCTATAACGGCACATATGCAGGCGATCAGCACCGCCACTCCGCCAAGCTGAATAAACCTTGCACGAACGGGCGAAATGCCGCGGCTGCGAAAATATCGGTATGAAAAGAAGTAAACGGCGGCAAAGGGCAGACACATCAGAAAATTTCTTACAGGCGTTTCAAAAGGTCCGTCAAATCCTCCCGTCATAAATCCGAGCGAAAATGTCCCCGAATTAAGTAAGCCAATAAAAATATTAAGGAACAGAAAAGCGATCTGAAAGCCCCAAAGCTCCCCTTTTGACAGATCACCTTTTGAAAACAGCGCACCAACCGATAAATTTGTAACATCAGTATGTATTTTTTCAGCGTTATAACAGCATAAGAAATCAATTTTTTCGCTGCTCATAACCTCTACGCACTTATTGGACTTATCAATTATGAGACATAGTACTTCCCGGTCATCTGCAAAAAATGTCACTCTTGTACTGCCTTCCTCTGTTTGTTTGATTTTTGTAAGCTCAGGATATTTTTCATTCAGCAAAGAATTTACCTCTCTGAATTTACTCACGTCTGCCGAATGTGCAGCTAAATATCTGAATTTATACATAACCCATTCCTCCCTTTGACATTCTCTTTGCTTTGTGATATCATTATATATGTTATAGTCACAGAGTACAATGTGTCATCTGTAACTTAATGCAGTGACAAATGTCACAACAAGTCTCACCCTGCTCTGCGTTCACAAAAAGTTTACAATAAAATTTCAAAACCCCTTGCAATATAAAGAATAATGTGATATAATTTATATCCGTAAATGATTATGTAGCACTACTGTCCGAAGTAATGTGATGGGCTGCTATGTCGGTCATGTTATTTTGAGGGGTTCTCGTTTAAACCGGGACTCGAGCAAATTTTCGTCAATGACTTTATTCAGCTGCAAGGCAACAAATCGCAGTAATACTTGATGTATTACAAGGTTTGTTAACGCAGCAGATGAATAAAGTCATAGAAAATTTGCCGATAAGGAGGTTTAAACGAGGTTCCCATAGATGAAAGTGAGGTGCTCTGACAATGAGAGAGGGAATCCACCCCAATTACGTTGAAACAACCATCACCTGTGCTTGCGGCAACGTGATCAAGACCCGTTCCACCAAGGAGAATATCCGCGTTGAAATCTGCTCCAAGTGCCACCCCTTCTACACAGGCAAGCAGAAGCTCGTTGATACAGGCGGACGTGTTGACCGTTTCAAGAAGCGTTTCGGTATGGACAAGTAATGTCAGAATTTTTAAATTGCCTGCGTAACTCACGCAGGCAATTTTTTTAGAAAGGAGTTTTCCCATGAACGCTCCCGATTATCAGACGGTAAAGGGCAGCGCCGAAGCTTCCTTTACCGAGAAAAAGTCCGAATTTATCGGCTATATCCGCCACGTGGAAACAGACGAGGAAGCGGTGGCTTTTATAAACGAGATACGCGGGGTGCACCGCAAGGCGACCCACAACGTCTATGCATACATTCTCCGCAACGGCAGCATTACCAGATACAGCGACGACGGCGAACCCCAGGGAACCGCAGGCGTGCCTGTTTTTGAAGTCCTTCGCAAGGAGGGGCTGACCGATGTGTGCTGCGTTGTGACCCGTTATTTCGGGGGCATACTTCTGGGCGGCGGCGGTCTTGTGAGAGCCTATTCCCACAGCGCCAAGATAGCCGTGGACGCCGCAGAGCGTATGATAATGCGCTCCTGCTATCCCTTTGAGATAACCGCCGATTACAACCTCTACGGCAAGCTGACAAATATCCTCCCCGAGTTTGAGGTCAAGATAACCGATACACAGTTTGCGGATAACGTGACCATCTCGCTCCTCTGCCGCACAGCCCTCGCCGATGCCCTGACCGAAAAGCTCATTGATACGGCAAACGGCAGGATAACTGTGCAGAAGGGCGAAGAATCCTTTGAGAATTTCGCATGAATTTGTGCATATCTACAAACATCATTTTCAAAAAAAGTTTTTTCGCCTTTTTTTGAGTATATATATACAGATAGTGATTTCGGGGAAAGGGTTGATATGTATGACTATTCGCGAAGAGCTTGAAATTATCGAGCTGGGCACGCTCTGCAAGGACGCCTGCACTTCCAAGCACACAGGCAGACGAGTGCGCACCGAGCCGAAATGCCCTATCCGCACAGAATTTCAGCGTGACAGAGACCGCATACTCCACTGCAACGCCTTCCGAAGGCTCAAGCATAAAACTCAGGTGTTCCTCTCTCCCGTGGGCGACCATTACAGAACCAGACTCACCCACTCGCTTGAGGTGTCCCAGATAGCAAGGACCATCTCACGGGCTCTCCGGCTCAACGAGGACCTCACCGAAGCTATCGCACTGGGTCACGACCTGGGTCACACCCCCTTCGGACACGCAGGAGAAGCTATTTTAAACGAGATATGCTCCTTCGGCTTCAAGCATTATCTGCAAAGCGTCCGTGTGGTAGACTATATCGAGAAAAACGGTATGGGTCTTAACCTTACATATGAGGTAAAAAACGGCATTGCCTGCCACACCAACAGAACAGCCGTTACCAAGGAGGGCTGCGTTGTCCGCCTTGCCGACAAGATAGCATACATAAATCACGATATAGATGACGCCCTCAGAGCAGGCGTCATCACCGAGGATATGCTCCCCGAAAATGCGGTAAGCGTTCTCGGTCACTCCAAGAGCGAAAGGATAACCACCCTTATAATGTCGGTGGTCAGAAGCGGAGTGGAAGAAATAAAGCTTGAGGATCACATCAAAGCCGCCGAGGACGAGCTTTACGACTTTATGTTCGAGCACGTTTATCACAACAACGCCGCAAAGGACGAGGAAGTCAAGGCGAAAATGCTTGTGGAAAAGCTCTTCCGCTATTATTTCAAAAACCCCGACAAAATGCCCGAGGAATATGTAAACATTATGAACCGTTTCTCCAAGGAGCGGGCGGTGTGCGACTATATTTCGGGTATGAGCGACGGCTATGCCATAAATCTTTATAACGACCTTTTCGTGCCAAAATGCTGGCACATTCAGTAAATACCTTTGGCATTTTCCCGAAAGGAGGCTGAACAATGCCCCTGCCCGAGGATTTTATAATGCAGCTCAAACAGAATAATCCCATTGAATCGGTGATGGGCTCATACGTGAGCCTGAAACGAAGCAGCAGGGATTATGTCTGCCTCTGCCCCTTTCATTCGGAAAAGACTCCCTCCTGCCATATAAGCGTGGGGAAGCAGTTTTTCCATTGCTTCGGCTGCGGAGCGGGAGGCGACGTCATCACCTTTGTGATGAAAGCGGAAAATCTTGAATATATCGAGGCAGTTCGTTTCCTTGCTCAGAGAGCGGGAATGAGTATGCCCGAGGAAGCAAAGAACAACGATCTCAGCAGGCTCAAAGCCCGTATACTGGAGATAAACCGTATGGCTGCCCGTTATTTTCATCAGACCCTGATGAAGGACAGCAGGGGCGAAAAGGGCAGGCTGTATTTTAATTCCCGTCAGCTCACCGTCAAGACCATTACCAAATACGGTCTGGGCTATGCTCCCGATGAATGGCGGTATCTCACCGACTATCTCAAATCCCAGGGCTGCACCGAGGAGGAGATCGTTGCCGCAAACCTTGCAAGGCAAAGTCAGAAGGGCGGCGTTTATGACAGCTTCCGCGACAGGGTCATGTTCCCCATAATCGACCTGCGGGGAAATGTGATCGCATTCGGCGGCAGGATAATCGATGGGGAGGGACCCAAGTATCTCAACTCATCGGACACTCCCGTTTTCAAGAAAAGCCGCAATCTTTTCTCACTGAATTTTGCCAAGCGTTCGGACGAGCGCAGGCTCATTCTGGCAGAGGGCTATATGGACGTTATCGCCGTCAATCAGGCAGGCTTTGAAAACGTGGTAGCCACTCTGGGAACGGCTCTCACCCCCGAGCAGGCAAGGATAATGTCCCAGTACGCCGACGAGGTGATAATCGCCTATGACTCGGACGGAGCGGGTCAGAACGCCACTCAGAGAGCCATAAACCTGCTGAGCGAGGCAGGAGTCAAAACAAAGATAATCAAGATGGAGGGCGCCAAGGACCCCGATGAATTTATCAAGAAATTCGGCGCGCTCCGCTTCAAGCAGCTCCTTGACAACTCGGACGGAGCCATAAACTTCCGCTTGTCGAAGTGCGGGAATGACCTTGACCTTGACAGCGATACGGGACGGGTGGAATATCTGAAGCGCTGCGTTGACGTGCTTTCGCAGATAGCCTCCCCTGTGGAGCGAAGCGTGTATATCTCAAAGATAGCAAAGGAGCAGAACATTTCACGAGATGCTCTGGAGCTTCAGGTCAACTCGGTCATCCGCAAGAGGATAAACGCAGACAAAAAGCAGACCTGGAACGAGATACGCACCTTTTCCGAGAAGCGAAAGACCGACCCTGCGGCGGTGAATTTCCCGAAGGAATATAAAGCCGAGCAGGGAATTATCGCTTACCTCTGCGTTCACCCCGAAGAGCTTTCCTTTGTGGAGCAAAGTCTGTCCTCCGACTGTTTTCTGACAGAATTCCACAAAAAGGTCTATGAAAAGCTGATATCGGGTATGAAAGAGTCGGCGGATTTTAACATATTATCGCTTCAAAGTGAATTTCCTGCCGATGAAATGGGCAAAATAACCGGGATATTATCGGAAGCCCAGACCCTTGAACTGAACAGAAATGCCGCCGAAGATTACATAAATATCCTTAAAGAACGGCGTGAACGGGAGCAGACGGCGGCTCCTCCCTCGGCGCTTTCCGATGACGATTTTCTTTCTCTTGCGAAAAAGATACGCAGCAGAAAATGATCATAAAAATAACCGAAAGGACTGTAAAATATATGAACAATACCGATAAGGCTATGGAGACCCTGATGGAACAGGGCCGTGCACACGGCAGACTGACCACCACCGAGATCAACGATGTGATGGAAAAGCTTGATCTGGACGTTGACCAGATAGATTCATTCTACGATAACTGCCAGAGCCTGAACATTGATATCATCGAGGATTTTGACGCCGAAAAGGAGCTTGCCATAGACGACATCTCCTTACAGGACGACCTCGAGCTTGCACTTTCCACCGAGGGCATCGCCATTGACGACCCCGTAAAGATCTATTTAAAGGAAATAGGCCGCGTTCCCCTGCTCACCCCCGAGGAGGAGATACAGCTTGCGGAGCGTATGGCTGTGGGCGATGTGAAGGCAAAGCAGAGACTTGCCGAGGCTAACCTTCGTCTCGTTGTTTCCATTGCAAAAAGATATGTGGGCAGAGGTATGCAGTTTCTCGACCTTATCCAGGAGGGAAATCTGGGTCTTATAAAGGCTGTTGAGAAATTCGACCACACCAAGGGCTTTAAGTTCTCCACATACGCTACCTGGTGGATCAGACAGGCTATCACAAGAGCTATTGCGGACCAGGCGAGAACTATCCGTATCCCCGTTCATATGGTGGAGACCATCACAAAGGTGAAGAAGGCTTCAAGCCAGCTTCTTCACAAGAACGGTCACGACCCCTCACCCGAGGAGATATCCGAAGAGCTGGGACTGCCTGTTGAAAGAGTTCGGGAGATAATGCGCATCGCACAGGACCCCGTTTCTCTTGAGACACCCATCGGTGAGGAGGAGGACAGCCATCTGGGCGACTTTATCCCCGATGACGACGCTCCCGCCCCTGCGGACGCCGCTTCCCTCATTCTTCTCAAGGAGAAGCTTGGAGAAGTGCTTTCCACTCTTACAGAGCGAGAGGAAAAGGTACTTAGGCTCCGTTTCGGTCTTGAGGACGGCCGTTCCCGCACTCTTGAGGAGGTCGGCAAGGAATTTGACGTAACAAGAGAGCGTATCAGACAGATAGAAGCAAAGGCTCTCAGAAAGCTCCGTCACCCCAGCAGAAGCAAAAAGGTCAAGGATTTCCTTGACTGATATCCCCGAAAGGAATGATAAAATCAGATGTGTCTGACTCTCGAATCGGATTACGCTGTGAGGATAATCGGCTGTCTTGCCGCTGAAAACAAGCGTATCGACGCAAAAAACATATCCGAGCGCACAGGCGTCAGTCTGCGCTTTTCACTTAAAATTCTGCGAAAGCTTGTGTCCGCAGGTCTGGTAAGGTCATACAAGGGTATGCAGGGCGGCTACGAGCTGGCAAAGGCTCCCTCGGAGATAACTATGCTGAATGTTATTGAATCGGTTGAGGGAGATTATTACCTTAATCGCTGTCACGAGGAGGATTTCGTCTGCACAAGAGGCGCAAAGGGCTGCTGCTGCTATCAGAACGTGTTCAACGAGATAAGCGAGATGGTCAACAAAAAGCTTGCTTCCTGCACTTTCCAGGATCTTCTGAATGACGATAAAAACATATCAGGCAAATAATACTTATGATATATATTTCTCCCTGTCCCTGATGGGGGAGAATTTTTGTATAGGCAATATTCACAAATTATATATTAAAAGTTTGTGCAGTATTTTGTGATATTTTTTGAAAAAAACTGCGCTTCCCGGTTGTTTATATATCAGAAGCGCTTTAAAGACAGGGGGAACCTACGTTATGTATTCCGGCTCAAAAGGTACCTTTGACGACGGATACATCAGATATGTGCTTGACGCCTACTCAGAGCCGTTAATAAGACTATGCTTCTCCTACGTCCGTAATATGCATGACGCAGAGGATATAGCGCAGGAGACCTTCTGCGAGATAATCAAGCGAAAGCCCGTTTTCACCGATGAAAATCATGAAAAGGCGTGGCTTATAAAAACTGCGGTCAACAAGTGCAAAAATCACCTTAAATCGGGCTGGGTAAGCAAAACAAGCTCAATAGATGATAATTTGTCGTCCCCTGCTCTGGGGCAGGAGGACAGCGGACTTGACGATACCTCCAGAGCTGTATTCGACGCTGTTATGGAGCTCCCCGACAAATACAGGACTGTTATCCATATGTATTACTACACGGGGCTGAGTATCGCCGAAATAGCCGCCGCAAACCATATCAGCACCGCTTCCGCAGGCACAAGGCTTGCACGTGGGCGGGCGCTTTTAAAGAAAAAACTGGGAGATGATTTCTGATGCCCGATTTTTCGGATAAATACAAAAAAGCTCTTGAATATCAGGAAATTTCTCCCGATTTCAAGGAACGGACAGCAAGGTTAATGGCAGAGCTTCGTGACAGCAAGGAGCTTATTCCCGAAACAGACGAGGACATACTGCCCTCGGAAAATTCCGTAAACGTTTCGGGAAATGAGTTTAAGACATCGCGCAGGATAAATTTCATCAAGGTAGTTTCCACCGCGGCGGCAGCGGCAGCCTGCCTTATGGTAGGTGTTGCGCTTAACAATGCAGGTATCTTTGACGAGGATTCCGACCCTTCCGTAATTGCAACAGACAGTATCGTTACGGAGGCTACCGACATTCTGGAATCCGAAATCACAGCAGAGGAAAGCGTTTCAGAAGCCTTGTCTTCAATAGAAGACACGCTTTCAGAAGAAGACACACTTTCAAATGAAGGCACACTTTCAACCGAAGGCGCGCTTTCAACAGAAACGGCAGCATTATCCGAATATGCGGAGACAACTGCTCCCGAATCAAATTCCGATACCGCTCCTCAGAGCGTGTCTGAAGCAGTTACCGAAGGCTCAACAAGCGAGGGTGCAGAAGCTCCTGCAGCGGCTGCATTTTCGGCTGAAACCACTGCTCATACAAAGGACGCTGCCGCAGAAACAGCTGAGGAAGAGATAATCGAGGAAGCGCCTGTGGAAGCCGCTCCGTTTGAAAATGACAGCGGCGAACAGGATAACGATCTGCCGCTGGAAACCGTGCTTATCCTTGAGCCTTTCTCTGAGGAAGGCGAAACGGATGAGGAGGCTGACTTCGAAGAAAATGACGAAGCGATCGAAGAAGCTCCGTCAACAGATGTCACATCTGCCGCAGATATGTCAAGGGCGGCGTCATTCTCGCCCAAAAGCGCAGTTTCCGAGTTTCCTGCTCAGAACTCCACGGCGGTCATAACTCCAACCTTTGAGGACATTAACTCGGAGGACGGCACTGTGGTGACATACGAACCCAAGGAGATCAGAAGCGTTTCAAAGCTTCTGACTCTCAACAAGGAGATATCCGCCTATGCCCGGGAGGGTGAAGCGTCTCTTTCCGCAGAAGCCCCCTCGGACAGCCGCTACATCATCGACTACGCTGACAAACAGGGAAATGCCATGCGTATTTATATGGGCAGCAGATACATCTGCTTTGCCTACGGCGGCAATTACTACACCTTTGAACTGACAGAAGAGGAGTACAACGAGCTTGACGGCGTGCTGTTCGGGCTTATATCATAATAATGTTCTTCTCCCCTGCTGTGGGAAATATCAGCAATTTATGTTCTGTTATAAAAAATGCGCTCCGTTAAGGGGCGACCCCTTTGTCATTTCGCTTGTTAATCAGCGAAATGCTCAAAGTTTGTCGCTCGGTACCGATAGAACTTCTTTATTGGTACTTCCCTGATTTCGGGGCGCATTTCTTTTTTATTTTCAGATGGTCATAAGGAAATATATTTTCTTCTCACACATTGGCAATATTAGTAATTATCCCCGCAGGAGTAATATCTATCCAGCCAAAAGATGGATCTCTGAAATCTCTCGGGCAGGAGCAGCTGCCGGGATTGAGCATATATATCCCATCCTCAAGACTCTCATAGCGGCAATGGGTATGCCCGAAAAGCACCGCCTTGCAGCCGTTGTCCCTTGCAATGGAGCGGAGAGTCTCAGTCCCGTATTTTACGCCGTGAAGATGACCGTGAGTGCAGAGTATTTTCACATCTCCCGCAAAAATTATCTCCATATTGGGGGACATTGACCTGTAATCGCAGTTCCCTGCAACGTGCCTTATGTCAAGGTTAGGATATTTAATTCTCATCATATCAAGCTCCCGTTCGCCGTCTCCGAGATGAACGAAAATATTCCCCGTATCTGCCGTTTTTTCAAAAATTTTCTCCAGAGCATAGCTGTCTCCGTGGGAGTCGGACATTGCAACAATTCTCACATTTATTCTCCTTACGCATATTATGATATCAGGCGGTCGTTCTGTTTTTCTTTATGATAACATAAATATATAAAGAAAATTCGGAAACATTCTGAACAACAATTTTAGAAAGGCAGGATAACTTATGGATATCAAAGGAACCAACCCTCAGAACGTGGACGCTCTGCTTAAAACCGTAAGCGGCAAGCTGGGCATTCCCCCCGAAAAGCTCAGACAGGAGCTTATGCAGGGCAAATTCGACAACGCAATGAAGAATATGAAGCCCGAGGAGGCTCGGAAATTCAATCAGGTGCTGTCAAATCCCCAGCTCCTTGAAAAAATGATGAGCGCACCCCAGGCACAGGCTCTTTACAAAAAGCTGACCGGCGGCAGGTAATACGATTTTCGGGAGGTGCCGATCATGGACAATATGAACGATATGCTTGGCTCCGTTCTCGGCGATCCCGAAAGCCTTCAGCAGATAAAAGAGCTTGCCGATCTGCTCAAAAGCGAGACGGAGAGCGGCTCGGAAACTGAGCAGCCTGCTCGTGACCCTTCTGAGGACAGCTCGGGAGGATTTGACCCTGCAATGCTTATGGGTCTGATGGGTGCGGTCTCGGCGGCAGGGAGTGACGACAAAAACCGAGCACTTATTCTGGCGCTGAAGCCATATCTCAGCTCGGAGCGGCAGGCAAAGGCAGACAAGGCGGTCAAACTTCTGAAAATGTACGCCGTTTTTTCCGAGCTGAAAAAAAGCGGTATGCTGGGAAATCTGGATAAGCTCCTGTAACTTTTATCGGAAAGGGTGTGGACAAATTGGCTGAAAATATCCCATACGGGTATAATTCCAGAAACATCGGACAGATGCAGCGCCCGGGACAGCAGCAGCGTCCGCCCTCGGGAAATATGCGGTACAGCGCAATGGGAATGGCTCCGCCCCGTCCTCAGCCGCCGCCCGCAGGCAGAGCCTATCCCCCCAATGCCACGGTGCAGAATGCATCTCAGAATACAGATCCCGCTCAGAAAGCTCCGAACACTCTGCCCGATGAAAGCAAGCCGTCAAGGAGTGATCCCCTTTCATTTCTCGGGATAAGCGGTCTTGATAATGAAAAGCTCATTCTTATGGCTCTTATCGTGATACTCGCAAGAAGCGGTGCGGACTGGGTGATACTTGCGGCGCTTATTTACATTATGATGTGATACTTACAGATGAAAGTCTCTTTCCGTTTTTCGGGGAGGGGCTTTTTTCGGGTATCTGTTGATCTTATCGGCGCAGAAGGAGAGGTATTCTCAGTTCTCCCGGGACTGCGGGCTGGGTACTCACTACGACAGGACTCAGGTTTATGGGTATGATAGGAGCAAGTCTGCTAAGACGGTTTGGGCGGAGAGGAAGGCTGTAAAAAATGGCTTGACAAATGGCGGCGGAAGTGGTACAATAAAGGCAAGCTACAAAATGGCTGCTGATGAAAGCTTCACTCTAAACGAAAAAGAATACATAATACGTTCTGAGCAAGCCGATAAAAAAGCCGTTGAAAAATCTCTTGCGTTTGCTAAGGAAAAACTTATGGCGGGAAAAGTTGATTTTTCAAAGTTGAAAAATACAGACGTTATTCAGCCTATGCTTGACAAGCTTGAAGAGTTGAACCAAAAGCACAAGAAACACTTCTTTCAAATATTTGTTGATGATAAAATGGACGAAAAAGACTTTGCTTTTGTTTCTCCTGACGGTTCGCTCCATTTAAACTCAAAATATATGAATAGTGCCGAGGCGACAGCAGATTTCCTTGACAGAATGAAAAAGAAGCGATTATTGCCAGTCGGTCACGAAAATACCGAGTTCATTATTACGCACGAATTTATGCATTTTGTTTCACGAGATGAAATTGATAATGCGCATTCAAAGGTACATAAACTTATTCCCAAAGGTGAAGATAGATTAAAGTTATGCCCTTCACAAAACTCTAAAACAAGTGATGCTGAATATGCAGCCGATGCTATGGCGATGGTTGAAATGAACGATATTAAGCATAAGAAATGGGAAAAGCTATATAATTATTTCTTTGGTCTTGGAGATGAAAACGATGATTAAATATTCAAAATGTATGAGCTGCCAAAAATATAAAGTGCTTGATAATGCTCCTTGGAGTGCTTGCGAAGTATATCCTAACGGCATTCCGCTTGAAATGTGCAAGATAACTATTGAAAGCAAAGAACCATTAAAATGTGAAAAATATGAATTTAATCCCAATTGGGAAGATTGAATAATAACCGCCCACTCTGAGGCGGTTTTCTTATGCGTACACCCGAAAGGTGTGCGCTGTTTTTATGCACGAAACGTGCTTACAGCTTAAAACAGCTGAGCCCGACGAGATAGTTAAGCAGAGGCTTGACAGGCAGAATAGTCCATTTCCATTTATTCGCAGCGATAATTTTTTTCTGCCTGTTGACTTGTCCGTCGGTTTATGATATGATGATTAAAAGGAAGGTGAAGGCTATGAGCGATACTAATGTTAAAGCCATAAAAAATGATATTATAAAACAGCTTCTGCTTGCCTTCGGGTGCATCGCCTTGTCGGGAGTGACAGTCCTGCTCATAAGCGTTTTCTCGGATAACGGCATTGAGGCGTTTATGCTGAGCCTGTTTGCCGTTCCCGTCACAACATTTTTATCCTCTGCATTTTCAGCCGCAATTTTGAAGGAACGGGACATATGGCTTCCCGTAATGCTTGCCGCAGTTATTCTCGGTATGGTTTACCTTCTCGGAACATTCTCGATCGCATATTTTTCCTTTGCCATGCTTGAACTGTCCGGATTGGCAGGGGGATATTTTCTTGGAGTATATATCGGAAAAAGGCGGACACAAAATTAAAGGAGTTTTTCAAATGAGCATAACCGTAAATCTTTACTACACAGGCACAGACGGAAACGCCCGTAAATTTGCGGAGGAAATGGAAGCAAGCGGCATTGCCGACGCTGTCAGAGCCGAGGAGGGCAACGAAAAATATGAGTATTTCTTCCCCATGAACGACCCCGAAACTGTGCTCCTCATAGACCGCTGGAAAGATCAGACTGCCATTGACGTTCATCACAAGTCGGAGATGATGAAAAGTATCGCTAAGCTCAGAGACAAGTACAAGCTCCGTCTCAGAGTTGAGCGATATATTGATGAGCCGAGGGATATCAGCAGATAAATTCCGATCGGGTCAAGTATATAACACTCGACCTCAGAAAAAAGTACACAAAAAAACGCCCCTTACAGAGCCGATCTGCAAGGGGCTTTAAACGGCTTCGTTAAGCCTTGGTGCGGATAATGTGACTTGAACACACACGGTATTGCTACCACTAGAACCTGAATCTAGCGCGTCTGCCGATTCCGCCATATCCGCATTACTTAATTATTATACACCTTTTTTATACCTTTGTCAAGCAGAAAGCATAATTTTACATTTTGTTAATATCTGCTATTTCTTGGCATATTTAAAAAACATGGTTTCGGTGTACGGGTCAAAATAAATATCACGGGAATCGGTCAGATAAAGAAGATATTTTTTTTCATAGGAAAGAGGCAGTGCATATGCATTATCAATAATGCAGTCCTCGGCTTTTTTTATGATATCCTTTTTCTCGTTAAGGTCTGCACACCTCTGCATACGGGCAATATACTCTTCAGCCTCCTTATCCTCAAATCCGCAGGCTTCATAAACGCTCTCAAGGAAATCCTCGGCAAGATTTATGTCTCCGGTGATCGTATCGATATAAAAGGTCTCCTCCCCCGACTGCAGCGACTTTCTGAAATCCGTCTCGTTTTTAAAAACAGGAGAGCAGTAAAGCTCAAGCCTTTCCTCAAGGTCTGAAACTATGGCATAGGGCATTGACTGAGAGCTAAGAGCGTCCGAAGCCAGAAGGACGCTGCTGTTGAAATCAATTTCGTTATGCTCCGAAACCATTTTCTTCCACACTGACGCCGAACCTTTTACTGCCCTTTCCGACTGTGGGAACAGCTCTCTGAAGCTCTTATTTGCAACGGTCACAGCCTCGGGAATGATATCCCACGCCAAAACGGAATCTTCGCTCAGCTCCGCTGTGATACCCGTCTTGTCCACAGCCGAAAAGAATGCCTTTCTCACTTCAATATCCGAAAACGGCTCAATATCCGAATTAAGAAAAAGGCAGGCGGTGCCGCAGACATATTCCTTGATGTCATAATCCCTTGCAGTATTTTTATCATACTCGAGGATAGTCCGGGCGGCATAAGCGTCCGTTTGGAAGTTTTTGGATTTTTCTGTGTTTGCCCTCTCGTCTGTAATGATAATATTCACCAGCTGTGGATAGGTCATGTAGCCCTCGGAGGAATTGCAGTTTATCCTCTCAAGGGTAATGTGGTTGTCCGTCCAGTAGGGGTCGTAGTTCCAGTCGCTGATGTAAAATGCACCGCAGGAATAGGTGTCTGCCGCAGATAAGCCGTATCTTCCCCTTGTGGACAGAAATATCTCCTCATTGCAGGGTGCGGCGGCAGTATGAGCCATAAGCTTTAAGAAATCACAGTCGGGAGTCTCAAGCTCTATCACAAGAGTATGATCGTCCTGTGCACGCACACCAAGCTCAGATGCACTTTTTGCTCCGCCGTAAACTGCCCTGCTGTTCTTTATGCAGGAGAAAAGCTCTGCATAGGGCGAGTGAGTTCCCGCGTCAAAAATTCTCCTGAAAGCGTATTCGTAATCGTAAGCGGTCAGGGGCACACCGCCCTTTCCGTTCATTCCGAACCAGAAAAGTCCGTCTCTGAGCTCAAATGTATAGGTGAGACCGTCCTCGGAAACGCTGTAGCTTTTCGCCGCGCCGTTTATTAGCCGTCCGTCGCCGTCTGTATCCATAAGCAGAGCATAGGTGTTCCTGATAACGAACATCGACTGCCTGTCAACTGCCATCTGCGGGTCAAGATTTTGGGGATTATCCGAAATCACGGCATAAAACTCCCCGTCTGCTCCGTCGTCCTCTCCTCCGCAGGCGCAGAGGGACAGCAGAGCAAGTGCAGCCGTAAAAAATAAAGCCTTCCTGTTCATACTGTCCCTCATTTCTATTATTTTATATATCCGCCGTCACAGCCCTGCCGCACTCCGCAGATCTTTTCAAGTCAATTATCCTCTGATTTTTGCTTCCGCGGAATTTAAGGGTCAGGTCCCTCTCCGCTAAAACAAAAGGTCCGTCCACCAGATGATCGCTTACATCAAGAAGCTCTCCGAAGCTGTTTTCGCTGTCGGAATGTTCTGTCAGATACTCATAGGTATATCCGCTGTAGGTGATGATATTAAGTCCTTTTTCACGTATCATTCTCCCCAGCTTTGAAAGCGCCGCCGCCTGACAGAAGGGCTCTCCCCCGCTGAACGTTACCCCGTCAAGGAGAGGATTTGCGTTTATCCTGTCCATTATCTCCCCGAGAGTGATATCGGTGCCGTCTGCAAAATCGTGGGTCTGAGGATTGTGGCAGCCCTCGCAGTTATGGGGACAGCCCTGAACAAAAACGGTGAGCCTTATGCCCGGACCGTCAACGATAGAATCGTCTGTTATCCCCGCAATACGCAGTATGACATTGTTTTCCGTATCAGTTTGCAATTCTCTTTATCCTTTCGTGAACATAGCCGTGCTCTTCCTCACGTCTGCCGCATTTCGGACAAACGTCGCCTATGATGCCCGTATATCCGCATACGGGGTCTCTGTCAACAGGGTGGTTTATGGAGCCGTAGCCGATGCCCGATTCCTTCATGCAGCGGACTATCTTTTCAAATGCCTCCAGATTGTTCATCGGGTCGCCGTCAAGCTCCACATAGCTTATATGTCCTCCGTTTGTAAGCTCATGATAGGGGGCTTCGATCTTAATTTTTTCGAATGCGCTGAGCTTGTAGTAAACGGGGATATGGAAGGAATTGGTGTAATAATCCTTATCCGTAACTCCCTCTATGCTGCCGAATTTTTTTCTGTCCATACGGACAAATCTGCCCGACAGTCCTTCTGCGGGAGTGGCAAGAAGAGAGAAATTCATTCCCGTGCGGATAGCTTCCTCGTCCATTCGCTTTCTCATTCGGGTAACTATCTCAAGTCCCAGAGCACGCGCCTCCTCGGACTCGCCGTGATGCTTGCCGATAAGCGCCTTGAGACATTCCGCAAGACCGATAAAGCCCATTGACAATGTGCCGTGCTTCAAAACCTCGCCCACCGTATCATCGGGACTAAGCTTTTCCGAATCTATCCATACGCCCTGACCCATCAGGAAGGGAAAATTGCGAACCTTTTTCTCCGCCTGGATACGGTATCTGTGCATAAGCTGCTCGCAGACCATATCCATAATCTCCTCAAGGCTGTCGAAAAAGGCTCCCACATTTGAGTTGGCTCTGATGGCAAGCCTGGGAAGATTTATGGAGGTAAAGCTGAGATTTCCTCTGCCCGTAACTATCTCACGTTCGGGGTCGAAATGATTGCCGATGACTCTTGTGCGGCAGCCCATGGTAGCTATCTCGGTATTGTAGTCCCCTGGCTTGTAATACTGCAGATTAAAGGGTGCGTCGATAAAGGAGAAATTAGGGAAGAGCCTTTTTGCGGAAACCCTGCAGGCAAGCTTGAAAAGGTCGTAATTTATATCCTCGGGATCGTAATTTATCCCCTCTTTAATTTTGAAAATGTGAATGGGGAATATGGGCGTTTCGCCGTTGCCGATACCTGCTTCATTGGCAAGAAGAATGTTTTTGATGACCATTCTGCCCTCGGAAGTGGTGTCCGTTCCGTAATTTATGGAGGAAAAAGGCACCTGCGCTCCCGCACGGCTGTTCATAGCGTTGAGGTTATGGATAAAGGCTTCCATTGCGCGATAAGTCTCTCTGTCCGTCTCCTTTAAGGCTTCGGTGCAGCAGTAGGACTGTATGCGCTCCGCAGTTTCCCTGTCGGTGAACTCAAGGAGACGTGCAAGCTCCGCCTCTTTATAGCCGTTATTATTATCCATAACGGGGTAAATATTCTCTTCGGAAAATATCTCCTCTGCGATCCTTTCAGCCGTCTCCTCGGCATTTTCACAGCCGCAGAGCAGCTCCAGACAGCGAGCCTCGTTCTCCCGATATTTTTTTCTGTAGGTCTTTGCCACGCCCTGTGCCATTGCATAATCGAAATTCGGTATGCTCTGTCCTCCGTGCATATCGTTCTGGTCGGACTCTATGGCAATGCAGGCAAGAGCGGCATAGGACAGTATATCATTCGGCTCTCTCAGATGTCCCTGACCCGATGAAAATCCGTTTCTGAAAAGCTTGATAAGGTCTATCTGACAGCAGGTGGCAGTAAGAGTATAGTAATCCATATCATGGATATGGATATCCCCCTCCTCGTGAGCCTTGGCTATAGTGGGGTCGATAACGTACATACTGTAGAACTGCTTTGCGCCCTCCGAGCCGTACTTGTACATCGTACCCATTGCCGTATCGCCGTTGATATTGGCATTCTCGCGCTTGATATCGCTGTCTCTTGCCGCCTTGAATGTAAGATTTTCGTATATCTTCATCAGCTTGGTGTTCATCTCTCGGGAACGGGTGCGGTCGGAGCGGTAGAGGATATACGCCTTTGCGGTCTTGGCGTGACCCTCCTCCACAAGCACCTTCTCCACCAGGTCCTGTATCTGCTCAACGGTGGGAGTGCTGCTGCTGCCGTACTTCTTTTCGCACAGGTCGCAGACCTTGACCGCAAGCTCCATTGAAGCATTGTAGTCGGTGCCTCCAACAGCCTCGGCAGCCTTGTAGATCGCCTTGGCTATCTTCTCGATATTAAAGGTATCTTTTCGTCCGTCTCTTTTTACGATATGAGTTATCATTTTAAAACCGTCTTTCCTAAAAACACAATATATAGTAAAATATACACACTAAATTATAGTATATAGTATTTATGCCCGCTTGTCAACAGCGCCGATTTACAAAAAGCGACGGCAATTTTGTATAAATTGCCGTCTTGACATTTATATACTTTTATGCCTGTGGACCGCTGTTCTTTCTGTAGCCCATATAGCTTTCAAGAATTATTACGGCGGCAACTGCGTCAACCACGTTTTTCCGCTTTTTTCCGCGGACATTTACCTCGTTGAGATAGTTGTGAGCCGATACGGTAGTGCAGCGCTCGTCCCACATGACCACCTTTATTCCCGTAAGCTCCTCAAGCTTCTCGCCGAAGAGAGCGCATTTTTCCGCCCTCTCCCCTACGGTGTTGTTCATATTCTTGGGATATCCTACCACCAGAAGCTCCGCCTGCTCCTTTTTGGCAAGCTCGGCGGTCTTTTCAAGGCAGCGGTCGAAGTTCTTTTCAAATATGACCGTAAGCGGTGAAGCAAGAAATTCGCTTTTGTCGCAAACGGCAATGCCCGTTCTGCTGTCGCCGAAATCTACGCTCATTATTCTCATTTTGCTGCCTCCAGTTCATCGCTGCACCAATTTGATACCGCCAGGGTGGACAGTCCTCCTTCAAGATGAGAGCCGTCATTTTTGAAAATTATTTTCGGTATAAGCTCATCGTCATACTCAATGAGCGACACAGCCGTATTGTCAGCCCAGCCCGGGTCTGCATAGTTTTCCCACTCCCTGCCCTCGGCGCAGTTAAGATATGCCTTTATTGCCATTCCGTGGGAAACTACGGCGATAGTCCTGCCCTCATTTTCAGATGCGATTCGTTTCATTGCCGCTTTCATACGGTCATATACCTGTTTGGTGGACTCCCCGTTCGGAGCGGCAAAATGGTTTATCTCCTCTTTCCACATACGGTATTCCCCGGGAAATTTTTCGGGAAGCTCCGACCATGTTACGCCCTCCCAGTCACCGCCGTTTATCTCCATAAGCTCATCATCTGTGATAATGGGCAGACCGTGATATCTGTTAATTGCTTCGGCGGTGGACATCGCCCTTTTAAGGGGGCTTGAGTACAGGGCTTCAATGGGGATATCCTTAAACCTTTCAGCAAGCCTTTCAAGCTGCAGGCGACCTTTTTCGCTGACGCTTGTATCAGTGCGTCCCTGAAAGAACTCCTTCACATTGCCCTCGGCTTCGGCATGACGCACAAGATATATCCTTACCACGGCTTGACCGCTCCGATAATGTCACTGAGCATAATATTCTTCTCTTTGCAGTAATCCGAAAGTCCTTCGGTTATCTTAACGGGGGTCATGGGGTCGTTAAATATTGCCGCGCCCACCTGAACTATCGACGCACCCGCCATCATTATCTCCACGGCGTCCTCCCAGCTTGAAACGCCGCCCATTCCGCATACGGGGATATTTACGGCGTTGGCCACCTGCCATACCATTCTCACTGCCACAGGGAATACCGCAGGACCCGACAGTCCGCCCACGTTGTTGTGAAGTATCGGTCTGCCTGTGCGGATATCTATCCTCATTCCGAGGAGCGTGTTGATAAGGGAAACCGCGTCTGCGCCCTCAGCCTCGCAAGCCTTTGCAATGTCCGCAATGCTTGTCACATTGGGCGAAAGCTTCATCATAACAGGCTTTTTGGTAGCATTACGCACGATTTTTGTTATCTGAGCCGCACCCTCGCAGGAAACTCCGAAGGCTGCTCCCCCTGCCTTTACATTGGGACAGGAAATATTCACCTCTATCATATCCACATCGGTGCCGTCAAGCTTTTCGGCTATCTCGCGGTACTCGTCAGCGGTACTGCCTGCGATATTTGCGATGATAACGGTATCCTTGGTTTTAAGGTAGGGCAGCTCCTCGGCGATAAAATGATCTATTCCGGGATTTTGCAGTCCAACGCTGTTTAGCATACCCGAGGGAGTTTCCGCAATTCTCGGGGGAAGATTGCCGTTTCGTCTTGCTCCCGTTGTGCCCTTTACGGATATTCCGCCCAGCTCTGAAAGAGGATAAAACTCCTCAAATTCCTTTCCGTAGCCGAAGGTTCCCGAAGCAGGGATAATGGGATTTTTAAAATGAACGCCTGCGAAATCAATTCCAAGCCTTGACATATCAGTCATCGAAAAGCACCTCCTCTGCATCAAAAACAGGTCCGTCCTTGCATACGTGAGCGTAGTATTCCTCGCCGTCTCTTATGGTGCGGCAGGCGCAAACCAGACAGCCGCCCACGCCGCAGCCCATTCTCTCCTCAAGAGAGACCTCACATTTTACTCCCGATTCCTTTGCCTGAGAAATTATTCTCTTGAGCATTACGGAAGGACCGCAGGCGTAAATGATATCGGGCTTTTCTTTCTTTAAAACCTCTGCAAGCGCGTCGGTAACGAAGCCCTTTCGTCCCGCTGAACCGTCATCTGTGCAGAGAATGACCTCGGCTCCCGAAGCTGCAAGATCCTTCTGCAGGATAACCGCAGAAGCATTTCTGAAACCGCTTATGACCACCGCATTACTTCCGTAATGCTCCGCAATGGGGAGCATAGGGGGATTGCCTATTCCTCCGCCGATGATGACAGCCTTTTTATCCTTTTCAAGAAGGGTAAAGCCCCTGCCGCCCAGGGGTGCCACAATATCTATAAGCTGACCCTCGGAAAGCCGGGAAAGCGCCTTTGTGCCCTTTCCTCTTACCTCGAAAACTATTCTGAGAGTGCCCTTTTCCTTGTCGATACCGCAGATGGAAATAGGTCTGCGGAGCATAAATCCGTCAGCCTTGATATTTACAAACTGACCGCATACCGCCGCCTTGGCAATATGGGGACAGCGGATAGTCATATCGTATACCTCAGCCGCAATAGCCTTTTTGCTGATAATGGGGTAAAGCCCCTGGGTGTATTTCATATAAACAGCCGTCCTTTCGTTATAATGGTTTATGTCTTATGTCGTCAATAATGTATTCCGAGCTGTCGGGGAGAAGAGAGGGGTCTGCCTCAAGCTGCTCCATATCGGAAGCGGCCTTGTTTTCCTCTGCGGGAGCCTCGTCCTTTCCCTCGAACCAATCGCTGCAAACGTCCGTATCAACGCTGATACCGTCCATACGGTCACTTTTTTCGGCAGGAACTACGGCAAATTCGGAAACGGGCTTTTCCCTGTCTGAATAATAATCCTGCTTCTTCTGATCTTTGAGCCATTTCTCACGATACTTCACAAACCGTGAATGTCTGTCACGCTCAATGCCGTAGTTGAAATCGGGAAAGCCCTCCTGTGTGCGCAGATGATCCAGCTCCTTATAGCTTCTCACCGCAAGGTCCTGGGTCCATAAGCCCAGTCCCGAATAAACTATGAGCAGTATCATTCCCCAGAATGTCATAGGCTCAAATCTGATAAACAGATTTGAAACAGAAAAAAGAAGCATGACAAGATAGATGATCTGGCAGGCGATATTCAGCTTCTTGACCAGGTAAATGTCCGCAAGATAGCTCATTACAGCCACGGGAGGAGTAAGGAAAAATGTCACGGCATACCATGGGAAGGATATCTGTCCTACCTCCTCAGCAAGAGTAAGGGCAAGCTTTATTCCCGCATTGGTATAGCAGAACCAGAGATACAGCCCGAAAACGCTGACGAAGGTCACTAAGAGATTAAAATAAACGTTGTATATCCTGGCACCGTTCATATTTTTTCTGACCACTTCCATGCGCGCTCTGTGCTCCTCGTACATATGCTCGCGGATAATGTCCTCTTCAAGCTCGTTCATAAGGTATGACCCCCTGTCCTATAAAGACGGGCTGTAACGAAAGCTTTCGGTTACAGCCCTGATTAACCGTCAGATTTTTGTTATGTCTATCATTTCCATATCGTCAATATTCTTGCCCATTGCAAGTATATCCGCAACCGCATTGGCGGTGTCGATAGCCGTCAGGCAGCAGATGGAGCGCTCAACGGTCTTTCGGCGTATCTTAACGCTGTCGTATGCGGGGATACGTCCCTTTGCCGAGGTGGAGATAACGTAATTTATCTTGCCGCTGTCAAGGAGCGTCATAACATTGGGCTTTTCCTCGGAGGCCTTGCGGACAACGTTTGCGGCAACCATATTCCTGTTTAGAGTAGCCGCTGTTCCGCCTGTAGCATAGATATCAAAGCCCAGCTGCTCGAATTTCTCCGCAACATAGATTATCTCCTGCTTGTCGGTGTCGCGGACTGTGATAAGAACGCCGCCGTCCTTTTTCATATTGTAGCCTGCGGCGATAAGTCCCTTGAACAATGCGTCCTCGAAGGTTCGGGCAATGCCGAGACATTCGCCTGTGGACTTCATCTCGGGGCCGAGAGCGGTATCCACATCGTGGAGCTTTTCAAAGCTGAATACGGGTACCTTTACGGCAATGAAATCAGCCTCCTTGTAAAGACCGCTTTCATAGCCCTGCTCCTTGAGGGTGTGACCGAACATTATCTTTGTGGCGATATCCACCATAGGAACGCCTGTGACCTTGGAAATGTAGGGCACTGTTCTCGAAGAACGGGGATTTACCTCGATAACGTAGACCTCGTTATTATAGACCACATACTGGATATTTACAAGACCGATAACGTGAAGCTCGGTAGCAAGACGTCTTGTGTACTCGATAATTGTCTCCCTTATCTTCTTGGTAAGAGTGAGGGCGGGATATACGGAGATAGAGTCGCCCGAGTGAACGCCTGCACGCTCGATATGCTCCATAATTCCGGGAATGAGGAAGTCGGTGCCGTCGCAGATAGCATCAACTTCTACCTCCTTGCCCATCATATACTTGTCGATAAGCACAGGATTTTCCAGAGTTGTTCTGGTAATGATATCCATATACTCGATAATATCCTGGTCGGAGTGAGCGATTATCATATTCTGACCGCCGAGAACGTAGGAGGGACGCATAAGAACGGGATATCCCAGATCCTGAGCGGCTTTCAGCGCCTCCTCAGTGTTCATGACCGTGTGACCTGCGGGACGGGGAATGCCGCACTTATTGAGCAGCTCGTCAAATCTCTCTCTGTCCTCCGCAGCGTCAATGCTGTCGGCAGATGTACCGAGAATACGCACGCCCATTTCGGAAAGGTGCTTTGTAAGCTTGATGGCAGTCTGACCGCCGAACTGAACAACAACGCCGTAGGGCTGCTCGGTCTCGATAATAGCTTCCACGTCCTCCTTGGTAAGGGGGTCAAAGTAAAGTCTGTCGCCTGTGTCAAAGTCTGTGGAAACAGTTTCGGGGTTATTGTTGCAGATAACTGCGTCATAGCCCATTTCTTTAAGCGCCCATACGCAGTGAACGGAGCAGTAGTCAAACTCGATGCCCTGACCTATTCTGATAGGACCCGAGCCGAAAACGATGACCTTTTTCTTGCCCGTATCGGTGCGGTCGATAAACTGTCTTGCCTCGTTCTCCTCGTCAAAGGTGGAGTAGAAATAGGGAGTCTCAGCCTTGAACTCGCCTGCGCAGGTATCGACCATCTTGAACACGGCTCTTGTCCTCTTGGGGCATTTCTGACCGCTCATACGCTCAATGGTGCTGTCAAGATAGCCGTATTTCTTTGCAAGGTCATACTTCTCGCAGGTAAGCTCTCCGTCTGCAAGATAGCTTTCCAGATCAGCAAGATTTTTAAGCTTTGACAAAAACCACATATCTATCATGGTGATCTCGTGAATCTTCTCAAGAGCCACTCCCCTCTTTATTGCCTCAAATACCACAAAGGAGCGCTCGTCGTCAACATTGTAAAGCCTGTCAAAAATTTCCTCATCGGAAAGGTCTTTGAGCTTTTTCAGATTCATGGAATCAAGCCCCAGCTCAATGGAGCGGACAGCCTTCATCATAGCCTGCTCGAAAGAGGTACCGATAGCCATTACCTCGCCCGTAGCCATCATCTGAGTGCCCAGAGTACGCTTTGCGTAAACGAATTTATCAAAGGGCCACTTGGGGAATTTAACAACAACATAGTCAAGAGCAGGCTCGAAGCAGGCATATGTTTTGCCCGTTACCTGATTGATTATCTCGTCTAAGCTGTAGCCGATAGCAATTCTTGTGGCAACCTTTGCGATAGGATAGCCTGTAGCCTTTGATGCAAGAGCGGAGGAACGGGAAACTCTGGGATTTACCTCGATGACCGCATATTCAAAGGAGGTGGGGTGAAGTGCAAACTGACAGTTGCAGCCGCCCTCTACTTTAAGCTCGGAAATAATGTTCAGAGCCGCAGTTCTGAGCATCTGATATTCCTTGTCTGTAAGAGTAACCGCAGGAGCGATAACGATGGAGTCGCCCGTATGAACGCCCACGGGGTCGAAGTTTTCCATTGAGCAGACGGTGATAACATTGCCCTTGCTGTCTCTTATCACCTCAAACTCGATTTCCTTCCAGCCGCTTATGCACTTCTCAACGAGTATCTGAGTAATGGGAGAAAGTCTCAGACCGTTTGTGGCAATGTCGATAAGCTCCTCCTCGTTATAAGCGATACCGCCGCCTGTGCCGCCCAGAGTAAATGCGGGACGGACGATAACGGGATAGTCTATGACCTTGGCAAACTCAACAGCGTCGGGAACGGTCTCAACCACCTTTGAGGGGATAACAGGCTCGCCTATTTTTTCCATAGTGTCCTTGAAAGCCTGTCTGTCCTCAGCCTTGTGGATAGTCTCGGGATTTGCGCCGAGAAGCTTAACGTTATTTTCCTCAAGGAAGCCGCACTCCGCAAGCTGCATGGAGAGGGTGAGACCTGTCTGTCCGCCCAGAGTGGAAAGGATACTGTCGGGCTTTTCTATCTTGATTATCTTCTTTACAACGTCAAGGGTCAGGGGCTCGATATACACCTTGTCCGCCATAGCCTTGTCGGTCATAATGGTAGCGGGGTTTGAGTTGATAAGAACTACCTCAAGTCCCTCCTGCTTGAGAGCACGGCACGCCTGAGTACCCGCATAGTCAAATTCGGCAGCCTGTCCGATGATAATGGGACCCGAGCCGATTACAAGAACTTTTTTTATATCGCTGCGAAGCGGCATTTTACTGGACCTCCTTTGAGGATTTGATCATATCAATAAATTCATCGAAGAGATAAGCGGTGTCCTGGGGACCTCCGCAGGCTTCGGGGTGGAACTGAACGGTAAAGCAGGGGAAATTCTTATATCTTACGCCCTCGCAGGTGCCGTCGTTTGCGTTCTTGTGTGAGACCTCGCCGACCTCGGGAGAGATACTGTCGTTTATTACCGCATAACCATGATTTTGAGAGGTAACAAAGGTCTTGTCAAGAGCGATATCCACAACAGGCTGATTTGCTCCTCTGTGACCGTACTTGAGCTTTTCGGTCTTAGCGCCGTTTGCCAGCGCCATAAGCTGATGTCCGAGACAGATGCCGAATATGGGAATGTTGTATCCCTTCAGCTTCTTGAGATTTTCAATGACCTCAGTATTCTCGGCAGGGTCGCCGGGACCGTTTGAAAGCATTATTCCGTCGGGAGCCATTGCCTTTACCTCTTCCGCAGGAGTGCCCGCAGGAACAACAGTCACATTGCAGCCTCTCTTAACAAGCTCTCTTCTGATGTTGAACTTGTAGCCGAAATCGTAGAGGACAACGTTGTAAAGAGGATCCTCTGCCATAAACACCTCAGGCTCCTTAACGGTAACGGACTTCACCGCATTTTTTATGGAGAAGGCTCTTATCTGCTCAAGCAGCTCGTCCTTTTTCTCATAAACATTTTCCGTGGTGATAACGCCGTTCATAACGCCGCTTTCACGGATAATTCTTGTAAGACATCTGGTGTCTATGGAGTGGATACCGA